>DATMJR010000122.1:0-7890 GCA_035553775.1 Miltoncostaeaceae bacterium
GCGGAAGTGCCCGCCCGGGGAGGGTCATGACGAGCGCCGGTGACGAGGGCCGCCGCGATCATTACGCGATCGAGCGGGAACTGGCGGACCGTCTGCGGCACGCGCGGAGCGCCGAGGAGCGTCGTCAGCTCTACCCGGTGGTGTACCGGGAGCGTTCCGAGCGGATCGCCCGTCATCCGCTGGTGGAGAGGGCGCGAGATCCCGCGGCGCAGGCCGCGGCGGCGGCACCCCAGGCGTCCCTGATCCGGAGCTTCGTAGGACCGGAGGATGTGCTCCTCGAGATCGGTGCCGGGGACGGGGCGGTGGCACACGCCGTCGCTCCGCACGTACGTCGCGCGATCGCGGTCGACGTGACCGACGCATTGGCGATCCCCGACGACCCGTCGATCGGATACGAGTTCCGCGTGTTCGACGGTTTCTCGCTCGATCTCGAGCATGCGGTCGACTTCGCGTACAGCAACGACGTCGCTGAGCATCTGCATCCCGAGGACTTCGAGGCGCACTGCCGAGCGGTACGTGCCGCCCTCCTACCCGGCGGCCGCTACCTGTGCGTCACCCCGAACCGGCTCTCCGGGCCCCACGACGTCTCGCGTCACTTCACGGCGGAGCCGAGCGGCTTCCATCTCCGCGAGTACACAGCGACCGAACTCGCCTCGGCGCTGCTCCGAAGCGGATTCGCCCGGGCGCGCATCATCGTCAGCGTTGGCGGGCGGCGCGTGGGGCCGGCACTGCCGGTCGTCGTCGCCGCGTGCGTGGAGGCCGTCGTCGCCCGCCTGCCCCGCAGGCTCCGCCGCGCCGTCGGCCCGGTGCTCGCCGCCATCAAGGTGATCGCCGAGACGTGAGTCCTCAGCTGTCCGTGCCGCGATCCCGTGCGATGAGGAACCACATGCCGGAGCGCGGGTTGCGGCCTCGACCGGCCGGGGGTTCCGTGGTGGAGATCACCGCGACCAGGGCCCCCGCGACCAGGATCCAGCCGGCGGATTCGAGCCCCTCCTCCAGAACCACTTCGCTCTCATACACCAGGTAGCCGTGGTCGAATCCGGCCATGAAGATCAACGGCGATGCGGCCTCGAGCAGGACCGCGGCGACGAGCATGAGCAGCCCTGCGCGCAGGGTCCCCATGATCGAACGCGGGGCGTTGTCGACCAAGAACCACATCACGACGAATGCCAGCGCGAGCACGGGCAGATACAGAAGCGGCCAGAGCAGCCGCGCGGCGTGCTCGATCGGTCCGACGGTGCCGTCCGAAACGGTGATCCTCTCGTGGAGGGCGAGCATGTCGTCGACGGACAGGTAGGCGAGCACCACGGCGAGCACGGCCAGGGGTGCTCGGCGCCGGGTCATCGTCAGCGCCAGCCATCCCGCCGCCAGCGCTGCCGCCCCAGTCCCCGCGGTCCCGATCCATCCGGCGATGCTCGCGTCCGCATCCGCGTTGAGCTCCGGCACGGCGTAGTCGAGGACGTAGATGTGCAGGAGGTGGAGGAACCCCTGAGCGGCGGCGATGACGACCGCGACGACCTCCAGGCGCGCGAGGGTGTCGCCCGCGGCCTGCACCCGGGGGGAACGGGCGGAAAGCCAGCCTTCTAGGCGGACAACGCGTGCGCCGACGGCGAGAGTGCCGCGAAGCGGCCTCATGAAGCGCCTCAACATGTGGTGTGGGGCATCGTCAGCGACGGCCGGGGATAGTAGTTTGACTGGGGCACAGAGAGCCCAGGACGGCGCCCCCGGGTCCTCGACGGGTTGCCCGCGCTCGCGTCCGCGGATGGGCCTCCTCCAACTGCGGAAGTTCGCGAGGGCGACCGTCGGCGTGTGCAAGGCGATCCGACATCCGAGACGAACCCCGGCGCTCCACGTGTATCGCGGTCGGCCAGCCTGCGCGGTTGGGGGGGGACGGCTCTTCGTTGAGGCCCCCGTACCTGACGATTCGAGTTACCACCGGCCCTCGAGGCGGTTCAACCTCTCCGTTTTGCGGGGCGTGGGCACTGGGCACTCCCGGAAACGAGCATCCTGTGGCACCTGACGTAAGGTCGCACCCGCACCACGTGGTGCGCCGCAAGGATGCATCCTCACTCCGCGGGGAGGCGCCCTGGGTCCAGAACCCGCTGCTGCAGACCTTCCCCAGGTGAGGCCGCGCCGCTGCCGATGGACTGCTCCCCCATCGGGTGCGCTGCCGGGGGCGGGTGAGACCCGCCGTGCCGCCCGCCGGCGTCCGCGTGAGCGGGAGCAGTCGGCCCCTTGCGGTTCAAAGCGGGGAGTTCGACTAGGCGGTAGACGACTCCCGCGACGGTGACGGCCGCCGCGGTCACCAGGGCGAGGTTAATGGGCAGTCCCAGGAGTCCCGGCCGACTCACGTCCAACTCGTTCAGGGCATGGACGATCGGCTCGTGCCAGAGGTAGAGGCTGTAGGAGATCAGTCCCACCCACACGAGCGCTGGAGCCTCGAGAGCGCGGACCGGCCGCCACAAGGGCCGATCCGCCGGACCTGGCAGTACCACGGCGGCGACACTCAGGGAGAAGACCAGGGCCATGGCGGTCTGGTAGAGAGGTGCTGTGAGAGGGATGCATTGAGCAGCTGCGAGGCCGGCAAGCGTCGCGAATACGGTCCAGCGCCGCCATGACGCGGGGAGGGTGACCCGACGTTCCTGGACGAGCACCAGCATGACCGCCGCGACCATCCCGAAGGAGAAGAGATCTGCGAGAGCGGGGAAGCTGATCAGCGCGAGGGTCTTCTCCGGTCCGGCCAGCGTCTCCGCGGCGCGCTTCGACGCGAGGCCGAGAATGAGTAGGGCAGCGGGCGGGAGGAGCGCGACGCTGAGGCGGCCACGCGGGCTCGTCGCCCGGCGCCCGGCGCGTACGGCGAGCGCCGCCAGGATGGGGAGCGCCCCATAGAAGATGACTTCGACGGCGAGCGACCAAGCGGGCCCCACTCCGGTATAGACCGTGCCGACGTCGTAGTTCTGTAGAAGGAGCAGGTGTCGCGCGAGCAGGGCTGGCTCGGCGATGATCTGACCGAGTTCCGGCTGGCCGCCCGACCAGCGGACGATCGTCATTCCGGCCGCGCCGGCGAGGATCACCGCCACCCAATAGGCCGGGAGGATGCGCAACACGCGATTACGTGCGTACCGGTAGAGGTTCGGGAGCGGACGGCCGGCGAGGATCGCGGACGCGAAGGGGCGATAGAGCAAGAACCCGGACAGAGTGAAGAAGAGCGTCACGCCGAGGGGGAGACGCTCGGCGATTGCCGTACCCAGCTGGCCAAGGTCCGGTGGTTCCCCAGGCGCGTAGTACCAGACGTGATAAGCGAGGACGCTGAGGGCTGCCAACCCGCGCAGGCCTTCGATGCCGGGAAGACGACGGCCTGACGAGGGTGGAACGAGGGCTGCCTGAAGGAGGGCTGTCGCGGGGATCCCGACCGGTGTTCTTCCGTTGTTTCAATGTCTCGAACGGCGACGACTGTCGTCTCGAAACGCCATTAGCGTCAACGGCCGAAAGTTCAGCAAGGAACGGCCGTTAGAGGAGGGCTACGGGTTTTCAGCCCGTCGTGGCGCGCCGATCCCTCTTCGCGTGGGCGGCACAGAGAGCTCGAGTTCGAGTTCTCGGCGGGAGCAGCCGGAATGTCAGCCCTGCTCCCGCTGCGTGTCGTGCGCCCGGCTCGGTGACCACCCGGCCCGCGAGCGTATGTCTCCGGCCGGGGCCTCTGGTCACGGCCTCGCTATCCTCACCGGGTCGGCGAGGGGAGGCGCGCATGGGCGACCATCCGGTGAAGTACGTGTTCGTGACCGGGGGCGTCGTCTCCGGCTTGGGCAAGGGGATCGCCGCCTCGGCGCTCGGCACGCTGCTGAAGGCACGGGGCTGGAAGGTGTTCCTCCAGAAGTGCGACCCCTACCTCAACGTGGACCCGGGCACGATGAGCCCGTACCAGCACGGTGAGGTCTTCGTCACCGAGGACGGCGCCGAGACCGATCTGGACCTCGGCCACTACGAGCGCTTCACGGACGAGATCCTCACCCGGATCTCGAACATCACCACGGGGGCCGTCTACGAGTCGGTGATCCGCCGCGAGCGGCGGGGCGACTTCGACGGGGCGACGGTGCAGGTGGTGCCGCACGTCACCGACGAGATCAAGAGCCGCATCCGCCAGGCCGCCGCAAGCTCCGCGGCGGACGTGGTGATCGTGGAGATCGGCGGCACGGTCGGCGACATGGAGTCGCTGCCGTTCCTGGAGGCGATCCGGCAGCTGCGCAACGACGTGGGTCGCGAGAACGTCGCCTTCGTGCACGTCACCCTCGTGCCGTTCCTGGAGTCGGTGGGGGAGCTGAAGACCAAGGCCACGCAGCACTCGGTCAACGAGCTGCGGCGCATCGGCATCGAACCCGACGTCCTGGTGCTGCGCTCCAACCTGCCGCTGTCGGACGACGTCAAGGGCAAGATCGCGCTGCACGCCGGCATCTCCGAGCACTCCGTCATCTCGGCGGTGGACGCGCCCGACATCTACATGGTCCCGCTCGGGATGGAGGCCGAGGGCCTCGACCGTGCCGTGTGCCAGCGGCTGGGGCTGCCCCTGCGGCCCGCCGACCTCTCCGACTGGCGCAGCCTGGTGCAGCGCATCGACGACTGCCAGGGCATGGTGCGCATCGCCCTCGTGGGCAAGTACGTGCAGCTGCGCGACGCCTATCTGTCGGTGGCGGAAGCCCTCAAGCACGCCGCCATCCACCACGGGGTCGAGTTGGTGATCGACTGGGTGGACTCGGAGGAGGATCAGCTCGCCGACGCCCTGGCGGTCGCCGACGGGGTCCTGGTGCCGGGGGGCTTCGGCCAGCGGGGCATCGAGGGCAAGATCGAGGCGACCCGCTACGCGCGCCAGCACGGGGTGCCGTATCTCGGCATCTGCCTGGGGATGCAGGTGGCGGTGATCGAGTGGGCCCGCAACGTCTGCGGCATGCACGGCGCGCACTCCACCGAGTTCGACCCGGACACCCCCTATCCGGTGATCGACCTGCTGCCCGAGCAGCGGCAGATCGAGGAGCGCGGCGGCACTCTCCGCCTGGGGGCCGACCCGGTGAAGATGGTGCCCGGCACGGTCGCCCACGCGGCCTACGGGCAGGACGTGATCTACGAACGCCACCGCCACCGCTACGAGGTCAACCCGGCCCTGCGCGATGCGCTCGCGCAGGCGGGCCTGGTGCTGTCGGGGCGCTCCCCCGACGGGCGCCTGGTCGAGGTGATCGAGATCCCCGACCACCCCTGGTTCGTGGCGTCCCAGTTCCACCCCGAGTTCAAGAGCCGTCCCACCCGCCCGCAGCCGCTGTTCCGCGAGTTCGTCGGGGCCGTGGCCGCGCGGGTGCGCGCCCGCCAGGCGGTGCCCGCCGAGGGCGTGTCCGCGGCGTGACGACGACGGCGATCGCCGCGCTGCCGGAGGTGGCGCGCCTGACGGCGGCCCTGTGCGAGATCCCCTCCCCGGCGGGGCAGGAGGGGGCGATCGCCGAGGTGGTGCGCACGGAGCTGCGGCAGCTGGGTATGGAGGTCACCGAGGACGACGCGGCCGAGCGCATCCCGGCCGGGTGCGGCAACATCCTCGGCCGCCTGGCGCCGACGGCGCCCGGCACGCCGGTGATGTTCTGCGCGCATCTGGACACCGTGCCCGTCGCCGGTGAGATCGACGTCGTGGTCACCGACGAGGGCGATCTCACGAACCGCCACCCCGCCATCCTCGGCGGCGACAACAAGGCGGCCGTCGCGGCGATCCTGGTGGCGCTGCGCCAGGTGGTGGCCGAGGGGCTGCCCCACGCGGGGATCGAGGTGCTGTTCACCCCGTGCGAGGAGATCAGCCTGCGCGGCTCGAGTCTGTTCGACGTCGCGCGGCTCAGCTCGGCGCTCGGTTTCGTCTACGACCACTCGGGACCCGTCGGAGGCGTCGTGGGCGCGGCGCCGACCCATTCGCGCATCACCGCCACCTTCCGCGGCCGTGCGGCCCACGCCGGCCTCCATCCCGAGGACGGCCGCAGCGCCATCCTCGCCGCGGCGGCGGCCGTGACGGCGATGCCGCTGGGGCGCATCGATGCGGCCACCACCGCCAACGTGGGCCGCATCGCGGGCGGAGTGGCCACCAACGTCGTCGCGCCCACCTGCACGCTGGTGGCGGAGGCGCGCAGTCGCGACCCGCGGGCGCTGTCGGACCAGGTGACGGCGATGCTGGACGCACTGACCGAGGCGGCGAGCGCCCACGAGTGCGACGTGGAGAGCCGCGTTGAGACCATGTACCACGGCTACCGGCTGAGCGAGCGCGACCCGCAGGTGGACATGGCGATGCGGGCACTGCGCCGGGCGGGCCACACTCCGCGGCTGGTGCCCTCGGGGGGCGGCTCGGACGTCAACGCGCTGCTGCGCAAGGGTTTCCCGTGCGCCAACCTCTGCAACGCGATGACCGACGTGCACACCGCCGACGAGCGCATCGCCGTCCGCGACCTGGAGGCGATGGTGGACGTGACGCTGGCGATCCTCGCCGAGGCGCGAGCCGCATGAGCGCACGGCCGGGAGGGCCACTGCAGCCCCCCGAGGGCCTGCTCGAGGGGCCGGTGCGGTCGGAGCCCGTGTTCGACGGGCAGATCGTGCGGCTGCGACTGTCCGACTACGCGCGCGACGACGGCTCGGTCGTGCGTCGCGAGGTGCTCGATCACCACGGCGCGGTGGTGATGGTGCCCCTCGAGGACGACCACCTGCTGATGGTGCGCCAGCCGCGCGAGGCGGTCGAGGAGGTGATGCTCGAGCTGCCCGCCGGCAAGCTCGACCACGCGGGCGAGGACCCGCTCCAGGCGGCGCGGCGCGAGCTCGCCGAGGAGGTCGGCCGCGAGGCCGGCAGGTGGGAGTACCTCGGCGGCTTCTACACGGCGCCCGCGATGATCACGGAGTTCATCCACCTGTACGTCGCCACGGAGCTGCGTCCGTCGGACGTGCAACCGGTCCCCGGCGAGCGCATCGAGGTCGTTCGCGTGCCGGTTCGGCGCGTACCCGAGCTGGTCGACCGCGTGCGGGATGCGAAGACCTTGATCGGGTTGATGCGCCTGCTCCTGGCGCATCGGCTCTGACCGTCACCTGCTGGGGCGTCCTCCACGTCGGGTCAGGTCGACCTGGACCGTCGTCGCCTGACGGGGCGGACGATGCTCTGCAAGCATCGGCCTCATGAACCCCGCCCATCTGGGGTGCGCCCGTGCCCGATCCTCCCGCCGGTTCGTCGCCGCGGCGCTCCTCGCGGCCACGTCCGGCGTGCTCGTCGCCACCGCGCCCGACGAGGCCCGCGCGGCGACGCCCAAGCCCGTCCTTCTCGTCAACGACTGGCGTAGCTGGACGGCGGTGCGGCAGCCACCACGATCCCGTGGTGTTTCCGTCACCACGCGGAACGGCCTGCGGATCCGCCTGGCCCCGACGGCGCATCCCCGCGCCCGCGGCGCCGTCCGGCTCACGCTGCCGCAGGGAGTGTCGCCTGTCGCGATCCGACTCCGGGTGTCGTTCCACACGCCCGGAGCCGTCGCCTCGGTGTCCCGCGGCACGGCGACCCGGCGCGTCTGGTCGCGCCGGCCGGGGCAGCGGGGCAAGCAGGTCGTGCTCACGCTCCCCCTGCGCTCCTCGCGGACCGTGGTCATCGCCCTTCAGCGACGCGCGCCCAACGGCACCCGTCCGCGGCGCGCCGCCATGCTCACCGTTCACGCGTACGCGCTGAGCCTGCCCGGGCGACGCGTGCCGGTTCCCACGAGCTCGCGGACCCCCGTCGCGGGAGAGGCGAGCGCGAGTACGCCCGTGCCCCGCGCCGGCGTGGTCGCTCTCCCGACACCGGACGCGGGCACCGTCGCCTACTCGGGTCCGCGGGTGTACTGGGGCGCGCGAATCGGGGGG
>DATMJR010000123.1:0-6661 GCA_035553775.1 Miltoncostaeaceae bacterium
GATCACCCGCTTCATCGAGGGTCGCGGCCTGCGCCTGCTGATGCGCGGGCCGTCCGGCGGTCCCGGCCGGCTCGGCTGGAAGGTGCTCCACGTCGGCAGCAGCACCGTGCTGTCGGTGCTGGAGCGGCTGACCGGCGCGCAGCTCCTGCGCGACATCGGCGACTTCCTGCGGGACTTCGAGGGGATGTACGCCGGTTTCGCGGCCCGCGCGGACGCCGTGCGGGAGTTGCTGCGCTCGGACGACGCGGCGTTCGTGGTGGTCGCCGCGCCCCTCGACCAGCCGGTGCAGGAGGCGATCGCGCTGGCGGGCCGCCTGCGCGAGGACGACCTGCCGCTCGCCGCCGTCGTGCTCAACCGCATTCGCCCCGCGCCGCCGGACGGGGTCCCCGACCTGGAGGACCTGGCGGCGCTGCTCGCCGGCGCGGGCGCGGCAGACCCGGCGGGTCTCGCGGCGCGCGCCGCGGCCCAGCTCGCGCAGGACCGCACGCGCGCGGCCGCGGATCGTCGCGCGCGGGACGTGCTCGCGGAGGGCGCCGGGGCGGACGTGCTGGTCGAGGTGCCGGAGCTGACCGAGGAGCCGGTCGAGGTGGAGGGCCTCGCCCGGGTGGCCGCGGAGCTGACGCGCGCCTAGGCCGCCCGCGCCTGCAGGGCGCGCCGGTACACCTCGACGTGCGCCCCGGCGCAGGCGTCCCACGTGAAGCGCCGCGCCACGTCCGCGCCGCCCGCCACGAGTCGCATCCGCAGGGGCGCGTCGTGCATCGCGCGGATGAGCGCCTGGGCGAGCGCCCCGCTGTCGCCCGCCGGCACGGTCAGGCAGCTCTCGCCGTCCGTGAAGTGCTCGCGGAAGACGGCCAGATCGGACAGCACGCAGGGCAGACCCGATGCGGCCGCCTCGAGGGCGACCAGGCCGAACCCCTCGCGCGTCGAGGGGCTGGCGAGCACGTCGCAGGCGCGGTAGAGCTCGGGCATCCGCCCGGACGGCACCGCACCGAGCTCGACCACGTCGGCGTCCGCCGGCGGCCCCTCACCCCGGTGCAGCCGCAGGCCGAGCCGCTCCGCGTCCTCGCACCAGGCGCGGTGGAAGTCGTGGTGCTCGGCGGGCCCGGCCACCACCAGCAGCGCGCCGTCCCCGATCCGGCGCCGCGCCCGTGCGAAGGCCTCCAGCAGCACCCGGCTGCCCTTGCGTGGCTGCACGCCGCCGAGCGCCAGCACGGCCGGGCGCTGGCCCCAGCCCAGCAGGTCGCCGGCGGCGCGGCGGGTGAGCGGGCACCCGGCGAAGCGGTCGCGCTCGATGCCGTGCGGCACCACCGCCGCGTCAACGCCGTAGTCGTCCCGGATGCGCCCGGCCCACCACTGCGAGGCGCACACGGTGACGTCCGCCTCCTGGACGGCGCGGCGCTGCAGGTCCTCGATGCCGCCCCGGTCGTGGGAGGTGATGTGGTGCACCGTCGTGACCACCGCGCGCAGCTCGCCGCGGTCGCGCATCCCCAGCAGCGCCGCGGCCGCCACGGGGTCCTCGGCGTGGCCGACGTGGGCCGGCGTCGCGGCGGCGGCGACGGCAAGCGCGCGCGCGGAGGCGGACGCCGGCCCGAGGTCGTCCCCGGGGGTGGGCTCGCCGACGGGCACGATCAGCATGCCGCCCTCGACGGGGGCGTCGGTGGCGGGCTGGGCGGCGGCGGCCTGCACCTCGATGCCCGCGGCCCGCAGCGCCGCCGCGAGGCGGCCGGCGTGGACCACGGCGCCGAGGGGCCGCGGCCAGCCGCAGGCCACCAGGACCCGCACGGCGGACGGCTCCGTCATCGCGGGTACTCTGCCACGCCGTGGGGGGCGTGACCGCGCGGCGGGGCGGGGTGCGACCGGAGCCGGCCGGTGACTGAGCGGCGCGCGCCCGCGGCCGGGGAACGGTCGTGAGCCCCGGCGGGCCACCCCAGCCCGAGGCCGGGCCCGAGGAGCGCCTGGCCGCGCTGCGCGCGCGCCTGGCGCGGGGCGAGGCGCTCCGGGGCGATCTCGCCCGGCAGGTGTTCCGCGCCGCGGCGGACCTCGACCCGACGGCGACGGAGGACACGCTCGGCCCCCTGGCGGGCAACGGGGGCCTGCAGCTGTACCGCAGCCTCGTGCAGTGGGCGGGGCTGGTGCGCCGCGAGCGGGTGGTGGACGTGGGGTGCGGATCCGGCGGGGCCAGCCGCGCGGCCGCCGAGGCGGTCGGCGACGAGGGGATCGTGGTCGGGGTCGACCCCTCCCCCGCGGCCGTGCGGGCGGCGCAGGCGCGCACCCCCATCGATCTGCCGGTGGTCTACGTGGAGGGGGTCGCCGAGCGGCTGTCGATGGTGCCGGACCGGGGCGCGGACTGCGTCGTGGCGTCCCTGGTGCTCGACCAGATCGACGACCTGGCGCCGTTCGCCCGCGAGGTCCACCGGGTGCTGCGTCCCGGCGGGCGCATGGTGGCCAGCGTCATGGACTGGGACCAGCTGCGCCCCGCCGACGCCCGTCTGCACGGCGCGGTGCTGGCCGTGCTCGCCCGGCACGCCCGCGGCGCCCTCGCCGGCCTGGCCGTGCGGCCCACCGTCCCGCGCGGGCGCGCCGAGGCGGCGGCGTTCCGCGGGGCGGGCCTGGCCTCCGTCGAGGAGCGCGACGGCCAGCTGGTGGCCGAGCTGCCGGACGTGGCCGCCGCGCTCCGGCTGTACGGGCGGTCGGTGACGGGACTGCTGCTCGGCGAGGAGGGTCTGCGGGAGCTGGCGACGGCCGTCGCGCGTCACGTCCCGCACACCCTGTACCTGCCCGTGCGGCTGCTGCGCACCCGCCGGCCCGGATAGCCGCCCGAGGGCGGCGGTCCTCAGCAGCCCAACGCGTCGTCGCGCAGCCAGCGGGTGCCGTACTCCCGCATGGCCTCGACGATCGGCACCAGGTGCCGGCCCTTGTCCGTGAGCACGTAATCGGCGCGCGGGGCGCCCTCCGTGCGGGCCACGATCCCCAGCGCCTCCAGCGCGCGCAGCCGCTGGGTGAGGGTCCCCGGGCTGATGCCCGCCAGCGACCGCTCCAGCTCCCCGAAGCGGCGCGGCCCCTCGGCGAGGTCGCGCAGCAGGACCAGCGTCCACTTGCCGGACACGATCCGCGCGGTCGCGACCACCGGGCACTCTGCGCCCGCCCGCTCTGCGACGCTGACGGCCTTCACCGCGCCCGAAGATAACACGGCATCCGGGGACGTCGGCCGGCCCCGGCCCGTCAGCCCCCACCGGCGTACTGGGACGTGGTCCGCCGGGCCACGCCCGCCTCCAGCATGAGCTTGAAGTCGTGCGGGCTGGTGGCCGCCTCGATGGCGGCGTCCAGCGAGACGAGCCCGTCGGTGACCAGCCCGAAGAGCGACTGGTCGAAGGTCTGCATCCCGTAGAAGTCGCCCTCGCGGATGATCTCGCCGAGGCGCCCCGTCTCGTCGGGGTTGCAGATGGCGTCGCGGGCGCGGCCGGTGGTGACCATCACCTCGACGGCGGGGACGCGGCCGGTGCCGTCCGACCGGGGGACCAGCCGCTGCGAGACGACGCCCCGCAGCGTGCCGGCGAGCATGTGACGCACCTGCGCCTGCTGGTGCAGGGGGAAGAAGCCGATCGCCCGGTTGACCGTCTCGGTGGCGTTGATCGTGTGCATCGTCGACAGCACCAGGTGACCGGTCTCGGCCGCGTTCAGCGCGGTCTCCATCGTGACCTCGTCCCGGATCTCGCCGATCATGATCACGTCCGGGTCCTGCCTCAGCACGCGGCGCAGCGCGGCGCGGAAGTCGGCGGTGTCCAGCCCCACCTCGCGCTGGTTGATCAGCGAGGTGCGGTCGCGGTGCAGGATCTCGATGGGGTCCTCGATGGTGACCACGTGCTTGTGGGCGGCCGAGTTGATGCGGTCGATCATCGCCGCCAGCGTCGTGCTCTTGCCGGAACCCGTCGTGCCCGTCACCAGCACGATCCCGCGCTCCTCGGCGGCGAGGCGCGCGACGGCCGGCGGCAGGAAGAGCTCGTCCAGCGACGGGACCCGGAAGGGGACGACGCGGGCGACCATGCTCACCGAACCGCGCTGCCGGAAGACGTTGACGCGGAAGCGGCCGATGCCGGGGGCGGCGTACGACATGTCGGTGTCCCCGCAGCGCGCGAACTCCTCCGCCCGGTCGGGGAACGCGGCGAACAGGTGGGCGGCGAACGCCTCGGTGGCGGCCGGGGTGAGCGGGGCGTGATCGCGCACCTGCTCGAGCCGGCCGTGCACACGCACGGCGGGCCGCGAGGGCACCTTCAGGTGCAGGTCGCTCGCGCCGCGGCGGACGGCATAGGCGAACAGCGCGTCGAGGGGGTGCGGGGGCGAGGCGGTGGGGTCGGTCACACCCTCGATGTCGGCAGCGCCGCGCCGGTGGATGAGGGACCCCTGTCCCCGGCGGGACGCCCGCGCTTGTGGGGGACCCGCCGGGGGCGCACCATGCAGGCGCGATGAGCGACGCCGACACCACGCAGAACCGCGCCCGGCGTCCGCCCGCCCCTCGGCGGGTGGCGGCGGTCGTGGCCGCGGGCCTGGTCCTGGGCGGGGCGACGCTCGGGCTGGCCGCACTGCTCGACGACCCGGAGGGCCGCGCCGCCCGCGATCCCGCGCCGATCATCGTCGGGCGGGTCCCGGTGGAGCAGGCCACCCGGGCCCCTCGGAGTGGGGTCACGGCCGACCTCCCCCCGCTGTCGATGGTGCTCGACCGACCCGCACCCGAGGGCATCTCCTCGCTGCCCGCCGCCCAGCAGGTGCAGCGCCTGCGGGACCTCGTCGCCGCCGGGGCCCCGCCACGGCGCCGGGTCGAGCTCGGACGGGCCCTGATGGAGACCGGGGACGCGGAGGGTGCGCGGCGCGCCTTCGCCGCCGCCCGCGCGGGGATGCCCGGCGACCCCGCCCCCCTGGTCGGGCTGGCCATGACCGAGGGCCTGCGCGGGGAGGCGGGCGTGGCCGAGGCCGGCCGGCGCATGGGCGCGCTCACCCGGCGGTTCCCCCGCAGCCAGCTGGTGTGGTTCAACCGCGGCTGGATCGCCGCGTACGCGCGCGACGCCGACGCGGTCGTGGAGGCCTGGCAGCGCACCGTGGAGCTGGACCCGCGGACCCCGCTGGGCAGGACGGCGGACGCCCTGCTCGCCCGCGTCGCCGACTCCGGGGGCTGACTCCCGGGGGGCGCGGCGAACACCGCCTCCGAACGCCAATCACGGCTTCACCCGACGTTAAGCACCCGCGGGGATCATCCGATCCTGACCCGGGACCGAAACATGTGCAGGGGGAACCCCGCGCTGCGGAATCCCCGTGCCCCGTGACTCATGTTCCGGCGCGCGCTGCCGATAGGGGTCTGCCCCAAT
The DNA here is from genome assembly GCA_035553775.1 of Miltoncostaeaceae bacterium. Taxonomy (GTDB): domain Bacteria; phylum Actinomycetota; class Thermoleophilia; order Miltoncostaeales; family Miltoncostaeaceae; genus DATMJR01. The sequence continues at coordinate 5,361 of DATMJR010000123.1, forward strand.
CCCCCTTGACTTCAAAGATCGAAGCATTAGCCTCGGCTGGCGGGCCCGTCGCCCGAGGACGCGGGGCGTCCATCCATGCGTCGGTTGGTCCGCCGATCGCGGACCGGAGGTGAGCAGATGACGCTGAAGGAGATCGTGTCCATCGAGGACGTGCAGGCCCTCGTGACGCGCGGCCAGGAGCAGGGCTTCCTGTCTCTCGAGGAGGTCGCGCAGGCCGTCGAGGGCATGGACGTGGACGGGGATGCGGCCGAGGCGCTCTACGCGCACCTCGACGAGCAGGGCATCGAACTGCTCGACGGCGCCGAGGCCCGGGACCGCATGGCGCAGGCCGCCGAGGAGGCCGAGCGGCCCCGCCGGCTCAACCTGCGCACCGAGACCAGCACCGACTCCCTGCAGCTGTTCCTCAAGGACGTGGGTCGCGTGCCGCTGCTCACCGCCCGCCAGGAGGTCGAGCTGGCCAAGCGGATCGAGCTCGGGGACATGGAGGCCAAGCGGATGATGGTCGAGGCGAACCTGCGCCTCGTGGTCTCCATCGCCAAGAACTACCGCAACCAGGGTCTCGGCTTCCTCGACCTCATCCAGGAGGGCACGCTGGGGCTGGTCCGCGCGGCGGAGAAGTTCGACTACCGCAAGGGCTTCAAGTTCTCGACGTACGCCACCTGGTGGATCCGCCAGGCCGTCGCCCGGGCGATCGCCGACAAGGGCCGCACCATCCGGATGCCCGTCCACGTCGTGGAGAAGCTCAACAAGATCAACCGCGCCGAGCGCAAGCTCATCGCGGAGCTGGGCCGCGAGCCCTCCATCCCGGAGATCGCCGACGCGGTCAAGCTGCCCGAGGCCGAGATCGAGAGCATCAAGCGAAGCGCGCAGGCGCCGGTGTCGCTCGAGAAGCCCGTCGGCGACGACGAGGAGTCGGAGTTCGGCCAGTTCCTGGCCGACGAGCGGGCCCCGGACCCGGAGAACTCCGCGGAGACGGTGCTCCGCAACGAGGGCCTGCGGGACGTCCTCAACACCCTCAGCTACCGCGAGCGGCGCGTGCTGGAGCTGCGCTACGGCCTCGGCGGCGAGCACCCCCGCACCCTCGACGAGGTCGGGCGCACCTTCAACGTCACCCGTGAGCGGATCCGGCAGATCGAGAACCAGTCGCTGCAGAAGCTCGCCTCGCTCGCCGAGGCGCAGAAGCTGCGCGACGTCGCGTAGCGGGCGGCGCAGCCGCGCCCGAACACGGTCAGGAGGGGTCCCGCGAGGGGCCCCTTCCCCTGCCCGACGATGCTGATGTAGCGTCACGGCATGGACGAGCT
>DATMJR010000124.1:0-8226 GCA_035553775.1 Miltoncostaeaceae bacterium
GCCTTGGCCGCGCGCCGGGCCCCCGCCCCCGCCGCCGCGGCCAAGGCGCAGAAGGCCCTCCAGAAGCGCGTCGCGCGGCTGGAGGTGCAGGTGCGCACCATCTCCGCCCAGCTCGCGGTGCAGGCGGGTGTCATCAAGCAGCTGCAGGCCGGCGGCGGAGGCGGCTCCACGCTGTCGGGCGGCACGGCCGGGCCCCGTGGCCCGCAGGGCCCTCAGGGGGAGCGGGGCGTCGAGGGACCGCCCGGCCCGTCCGGCCCCCCCGGACCGCGCGGGACGACCGGTCTCACCGGCGCGCAGGGCCCGGCCGGCCCCGCGGGCCCCGCGGGGCCGCAGGGCCCCGTCGGCCCCCCCGGCGACGGCTCGGCGAGCGTCGGCAAGGTCTCGGCCGCCGACAACCCGTTCAGCGCCTCGGGTCTCGAGAGCCAGGCCCAGGTGACCTGCCCCGCCGGGCAGCGCGCCACGGGCGGCGGCGGCACGGTCACCGACGGGGCGAAGGGCTACGTCACGGGTTCCTGGCCGCAGCTCGACCTCGCCGGCAACCCCGTGGGCTGGGTGATCAAGTACAAGGCGCTCCAGGCGGGCGCGATCCCGTACGAGGTCTACGCGATCTGCCTCTCCTGAGCCGGATGCGCCGGGCGGCCGCGGCCGCCCGGCGCGGCGGTCGCCGGTCCATGCGCCCGCCGCGACCGCCGTCCGCGGCGGGGACCCGCGCGGCACCACCCTCCACGGCGTGAGTCATCCGCCGCAGCACCACCGTCCGCGGCGTGAGTCATCCGCCGCGGCACCACCGTCCGCGGTCTGAGTCATCCGCCGCGGCACCACCGTCCGCGGCGGGGGGACCCTCCGAGGCGCCGTGTAAGCTGGGCGCCGTGCCGGGAATCCTCACCGCCCTCGCGACGCCCTTCGACGAGGACCTGCGGGTCGACGAGGCCGCCGCCGTGGCGCTCATGCACCACGTGGTCGGCCACGGCTCCGACGGCGTGGTGATGTCCAGCACCACCGGCGAGGCGTCCACGCTCACCGACGACGAGAAGCTCGGGTTGTACCGGCTCGCCGTCGCCGAGCTGGGCGGGCGGGCGCGCGTGGTCGCCAACACGGGCAGCAACGACACGGCGCACTCCGTGCACCTCACCGAGCGTGCGGCGGAGATCGGATGCGACGCCGTGCTGGCCGTGACGCCGTACTACAACCTGCCTCCGCGGGCGGGGATCGTCGGCCACTTCGCCGCGATCGCCGAGGTCGGGCTGCCGGTGATCGTCTACAACATCCCGGGGCGCGCGCAGATCAACCTCGACCCGGACCTGCTGGCCGAGCTGGCGCAGGTGCCCAACGTCGTCGGGGTCAAGCAGGCCAACAACGACCTGGCGCAGCTCGACCGCATCACGGGGGGGACGCCCCTCGACGTGTACGCGGGCAACGACGACCTGCTGCTCGCCGTGCTGGAGCGCGGCGGCGCCGGGATCATCTCGGTGGCGTCCCACCTGGTGGGCCCGCAGATGGCGGCCATGGCCCGGGCCGCGGAGCGCGGCGACCTGGACGAGGCCCGGCGGATCGACGCCGGCCTGCAGGACCTGTACGCCGCCCTGTTCGTGACCACCAATCCCATCCTCATCAAGACGGCGCTCGAGCTCGTGGGGCTCATCCCCTCGGGCCGGGTCCGGCTGCCGCTGGTCGCGGCGACGCCGGTGCAGCGGCAGGTCCTGCGCACCGTCCTGGAGGCCGACGGGATCCTCGCCCGCGCCTAGCGCGCCGTGGGGCCGGGACCAGTTGCGGCCGGCGGCGCCGGCGCGCGGAAAGGCGGAGTGACGTGAGCACCGGGACGGCGCCCGCCGTCCGCGTGATCCCCCTCGGGGGCACCGGCGAGATCGGGCGGAACATGTACGTCGTCGAGCACCAGGACCGGATGGTGATCATCGACTGCGGGGTCACCTTCCCCAAGCCGGATCAGCTGGGCGTCGACCTCGTGCTGCCGGACTTCGGCTACGTCGAGGAGAACCGCGATCGCCTCGAGGCGGTCATCCTCACGCACGGGCACGAGGACCACATCGGGGCGCTGCCGTACCTGGTGCGCGCGATCGGCGAGGTGAGGGTCATCGGCCCCCGCTTTGCGCTGGGGCTGGTGCGGGCCAAGCTCGACGAGCACCGCCTGGTCGACCGCGTGGAGCTGCAGGAGGCGGCCCCCGGTCCGGGGCCGCAGCTGGGGCCGTTCCGCACGGAGTTCGTCCGGCTCACCCACAGCATCCCGGACTGCGTGGCGGTGGTGCTGCACACCGACGCCGGCACGGTGGTGCACACGGGCGACTTCAAGTTCGACCACACCCCGGTGGCCGGCGCGCCGCGCGCCGACGTCGCCACCCTCGCCCGCCTCGGGGAGGAGGGCGTGCTGCTGCTGCTGGCGGACTCCACCAACGCCGAGGAGGCCCCCGAGCCCCAGAACGAGGCGCAGGTGGGCCAGGAGCTGCGCCGGGTGCTGGCGACGGCGGCGGGTCGCGTCGTCATCACCACGTTCTCGTCGCACATCCACCGGGTGCAGCAGGTGCTGGAGGCGGCCTACGACGACGGACGCGTCGTGGCCCTGGTCGGCCGCTCGCTGCTGCGCAACGTCGGTATCGCCACCAACCTCGGCGTCATGCGCACCCCGCCCCAGACGCTCGTGAAGATCAAGGACCTGGAGGAGTACCGGCCGGACGAGACCGTCATCGTCTGCACCGGCAGCCAGGGCGAGTACATGGCGGCGCTGTCGCGGATGGCGCGCGGCGAGCATCACCAGGTCGAGCTGCGCCCGAGCGACACCATCGTGTTCTCGTCGCGCACGGTGCCCGGCAACGAGCTCGCGGTGAACGAGACGATCAACCGGATCGTGCGCCTCGGCGCCCGCTTCATCACGGGGCGCAGCCACCCCGGCATCCACGTGTCCGGTCACGGCACCTCCGCCGACCTGCTGTGGATGCTGCAGCTGCTGCGACCGCGCTACTTCGCGCCCATCCACGGCGAGGCCCGCCACCAGCGGGCGCACAGCGACCTCGCCCGCGCCGTCGAGGTTCCGGGCGAGAACATCTTCCGGCTCGAGAACGGCGACGTGCTCGAGGTCACGCCCGAGAGCTGCGCGATCGTGGACCACATCCCGGCCGGAGTGGCCTACGTGGACGGGCTCGGCGTGGGCGACGCGACCGCAGAGGTGATGCGGGACCGGCGCCACCTGGCCGACGACGGGGTGCTGGTGCTTGTGGCCACGGTGGACGCCGACTCCGGTGCGCTCGTCGGGCAGCCGGAGGTCATCGCCCGCGGCTTCCCCAACGGCGACGACCCGGAGGTCGTGGAGGAGACCGTGCTCGCGGTGGAGCGCTCCCTGCAGGAGTCCGCCGAGCAGCGCGTCACGGAGATCGGGGTGCTGCAGCACCGCCTGCACGACGCGGTGGCCGCGATGCTGCGCAAGCGCACCGGCCGCCGGCCGATGGTGCTGCCCGTGATCGTGGAGGTCTAACCGCGGCGGCGCGGCCGGTCGCGCAGGCGGGTCACCAGCCGCAGGCCCGACCAGGTGGCGTCGACGGCGCAGACCTTGGTGTCCACCAGGCCGCGGGCGAGCCCCGCGGCACGCACGACGTCCTCGGTCACGTCCGTGGGGACGCCCGAGGCCCGCTTGGGCCACGCGACCCACAGGGCACCGGCGGGGGTCATCGCGGCCTGCGCGGCCGGCAGGCGGCGGCGCAGCGCGGCCGCGTCGTGCACGAACAGGAGCGCCACGTCGATCGGGGCCCGGGCCCGTCGCAGCAGGCGCACGTCGCCGGGCAGCGGCGCGAGCAGGTCCTCGATCCCCGCCGGGGCGCCCAGCAGCGCCACGCGGTGCCCGGACGCGATGCCGAGCTTGCGGGCCAGCGGGGTGCCCGAGTACCCCTCGCGGGCGGTGGCCATGGGGCGCCGGGGGCGGGCCGTGCCCGCCCCCGCCGGGTGCCTCAGCCCTTCGCGGCGGCGTAACGCTGGGCGACCGCGTCCCAGTTGACGACGTTCCACCAGGCCGACAGGTAGTCGGGGCGGCGGTTCTGGTAGTTGAGGTAGTAGGCGTGCTCCCACACGTCGATGCCGAGGACGGGCACGTTGCCGTCCAGCAGCGGCGAGTCCTGGTTGGGCGTCGACGTCACCTCGAGGCCCGAGCCGTTCCAGACGAGCCAGGCCCAGCCGGAGCCGAACCGGCCGGCGCCCGCGGCGTTCATCTTCGACTTCAGCTCGTCCAGCGAGCCGAAGGTCGAGCGGATCGCGTCGGCGAGCTCGCCCGAGGGCTCCCCACCGCCGCCCGGGCCCATGATCTCCCAGAACAGCGTGTGGTTGGCGTGTCCGCCGGCGTTGTTGCGCAGGGGCCCCTGCTTGTCGGAGGGCAGCTGCGACAGGTTGCGCAGGACGTCCTCGACCGGGCGGTCGGCCCACTCGGTCCCCTCGAGCGCCGCGTTGGCGTTGTTGACGTAGGTCTGGTGGTGCTTCGTGTGGTGGATCTCCATCGTCCGCGCGTCGATGTGCGGCTCCAGCGCGTCGTATGCGTAGGGAAGGGGGGGCAGCTCGAACGCCATGGTGCTCCTCGGTCGTGACTCCTGACACCTCCACGCTAACGCGACCCGGCCCCTGTGAGGCGCCGGGTCGCGTCATGTCGGCCGCCGCGGGGCCCTCGGGACGGACCGCGAGGGGCAGGAGAACGCACCGCGGCGCCTAAGGGAGGAGGACGGCGGCCCCCGCGGTGCGACGCGTGCCGCCCGCCCGACCGCGACGGCAGAAGGAGGACGCGCGCCGTGAGCACACAGGCCGCCCGAGCCAGGACCCCCCGGGGGGGCGTCCGGCGCACGCGCCCGACGGCGCCGCCGCCGACCCAGTCCCGCGAGCTGGTGGGGCTCGGGGTCCTCACGCTCGGCGCGTTCCTCGCCGCCCAGGTGCACGTCGGCATCGGCGTCGGACCGCTCGGCGGCTGGATGGAGAGCGGTCTCCGGCTGCTGGTGGGCCGCCTTGTGCTGATCCTGCCGCTGCTGCTGATCGTGTTGGGGATCCTGGTGATCCTCGATCACGACCTGCTCCGCGCCCGCCCCCTGCGCACCGGTCTCGTCGTGGGGGGGCTGACGCTGTGCCTGGCCACCGCCTCCGGCAGCCTCGGCCTGGGGGGGCGCCCCCGTCTGGAGTGGTTCGACCCGGCGACGATGCGGGGTCGCGGCGGGGTGGTGGGGGAGGCGCTCGATTACGTGGCCGCCCACACCGCCGGGAGCCTCGGCACGGCGCTGCTGGTGAGCGTCGGGTTGCTGGCCGCGCTGACGCTGATCACGGGCGCGTCGCTCGGGGTGATGCTGCGGCGCTCCTCCCGCGGGGCGGCGACGGCGGGGCGCACGGCGGCCCGGGGCATGGCGACCGCGAGCGTCACCGTGCTGCGCGGCAGCAGCGCCCTGGGGCGCCAGGTGCGCTCGGCGCTCGATACCAACGGCTCGGTGGTCACCCTGCGGCGCCGGCGCGCACCGGCGCCGCACACGCTCGTGGACGGCGCCGACAGCTTCCCGGACCTGTTCGACGAGGAGGGCGGCCTGCCCCCGTCGCCGGCGCTCGGGCGCGGCGGCCCCGCCGGGGATCCCGCCGCACGCGGCGATGCGGAGGTCCCCCCGCCGGCACCGGTCCCGCGGGCGTCCGCGGCGCCCGCCGGCCCGGTGGACCCCGCGCGGCTCACGCCGCCGCCGCTGCCGCGGCGCGCCACGCCGGAGACCGACGCGGACGCCGACGCCGGCGACCCCGACGAGGACTCCCTCGTCCCGGTCATGCCCACCTCATCGGCGGGCGTCGGACTGGACGGCTCGCTGCCCGACACGGTCGTCCCCGGGCGGCCCGAGTACCGGCTGCCCGCGCGCCGCATCCTGCGGCGGACCGGGGGGCCCGGCCGGGTGCCCGAGGAGGTCATCACCGGGACGTCGCGGCGGCTGGAGGAGACGCTGGGGCACTTCGGCATCACGGCCACGGTGGCCGACGCCGTCAGTGGCCCGCGGGTCACCCGGTACGAGCTGCAGCTGGCCCCGGGGACGAAGGTGGGGCGCATCAGCGCCCTGCGCGACGACCTGGCGTACGCCCTCGCCGCCCGCGAGGAGCTGCGCATCATCGCGCCGATCCCCGGCAAGCAGGCGGTGGGGGTCGAGGTCCCGAACCCCGAGGCGTCGCTGGTTACGCTGGGCGACATCCACCGCGACTTCCCGCCCGACGCGAGCGCCTTGATGTCGTGGCTCGGCCTCGACATCGCGGGCAAGCCGGTCTACCTGGACATCGCGCGGATGCCGCACCTGCTCATCGCCGGCTCCACGGGCACGGGCAAGAGCGTCTGCCTGAACGTGCTGCTCGCCTCGATCCTGCTGCACGCGAGCCCGAACCGGCTGCGGATGATCCTGATCGACCCCAAGAAGGTCGAGCTCAACCACTACGAGAGCATCCCGCACCTGCTGACGCCGGTCGTCACCAACATGCGCGACGCGGCCGCGGTGCTGGCGAACATCGTCCGCGAGATGGAGAGCCGCTACGAGCTGATGGGGCTCGCCCGCGCGCGCAACCTGACCGACTGGAACGCCGCCCGCGCGGCCGCCGGCCAGCCGCCGATGCCCATGGTGCTGGTGGTGATCGACGAGCTGGCGGACCTCATGATGGTGTCGCCGGCGGAGGTCGAGGACGCGATCATCCGCCTGGCGCAGAAGAGCCGCGCGGTCGGCATCCACCTGCTGCTGGCGACCCAGCGCCCCTCGGCCGACGTCATCACCGGGATGATCAAGGCCAACGTCCCGTCCCGGATCGCGTTCGCGGTGTCCTCCCAGGTGGACTCGCGCGTCATCCTCGACGCCGGCGGTGCCGAGAGCCTGCTCGGCAGCGGCGACATGCTGTTCCGCCCCGTGGGCACGAGCCGGCTGCAGCGCCTGCAGGGGGCCTACGTCAGCGAGGAGGAGATCAAGGAGATCACCGACCACTGGCGCGCGCAGGGCCGCCCGCAGATGCGCACCGAGCTGCTGGAGCGCCCGCCCGACACGGTCGGCGAGGAGCCGGACCCCGAGAACGACGAGATGCTCGCCCGGGCGATGGAGACCGTGGTGCAGCAGGGCACGGCCTCGGTGTCGCTGCTGCAGCGGCGGCTGGGCGTCGGCTACGCGCGGGCGGGGCGCCTGGTGGACGCCCTCGAGCGCATGGGCGTGGTGTCGGGGCACGAGGGGTCGAAGCCGCGGACGGTCCTCGTGGGCGAGGCCGACCTGCCGCGGCTGATGTCCCGTGCGGCGGGGACGGCGCCGCCCGACGAGGGCGCGGACGCGGCGGCCGACGGCGACGACGGGGAGTTCGCCCCCGGCCCCTGACGCGCCGCGGGGCGGCGTCCGGGGCACGCGCCCGGCCGGGCGCCGCCTTGCGCGCCCCCCGGGGGCCCGGCTAGGGTCACCCGCGGCTGCGGCACCCGTGCCGCGCCCCACGCCGCATGTTCGAGATCGGGAACACACTCCGGGAGGCACGGCTCCGCCGCGGCCTCGACATCGCCGAATGCGAAGCCGGCACGAAGATCCGCGCCAAGTACCTGCGCGCGATGGAGGACGAGCACTTCGACCTCCTGCCGTCGCCGGCCTACGTCCGCGGGTTCCTGCGCACCTACGCGCAGTACCTGGGGCTCGACGGCCAGCTGATGAACGACGAGTACGAGTCGCGCTTCGTGCCCGGCGAGGGGACCGACGGCGACGCGCGGCGCCCCCGCGCGCGCCCCGCGCGGGGGCGGCCCGCCCCGCGTCCGCAGGGCGGGCGTCCCGTGGGGTCGCGCCCGGCCGGCCGTGTCACCCCCCGTCCCTCGCGGCGCCGCACGGAGTCGCAGCTGCTGTGGCTGGCGATCGGCGGGGTCATGTCGGTCGCCGTGCTGGTGTGGATGGGGGTGGGCGACCCGTCGCCGCCGACGCCCACGATCAGCCCCACCCCGACGGTCGCCACCGCCCCGGCGGCGCCGACGGACACCGACACCGAGCTCGACACCCCCGAGGCCCCCGAGAAGCTCGCCATCACCCTCGTCGGCGAGGGTGACTTCGGCGCGTACGTCGAGGTGCGCGGCCGCGACGCGCGCGGACCCCAGGTGTTCGCGGGCACGCTCCAGAACGGCGCCAGCCGCACCTTCCGCGTGGAGCGCTCCCTCTGGGTGCGCACCTACAACGCGGAGGGCCTGAGGGTGCGCATCAAGAAGGGCGCGCCCCGGGAGCTGACCGG
>DATMJR010000125.1:0-4100 GCA_035553775.1 Miltoncostaeaceae bacterium
GTGTGGGAGGTCGTGGCCGACGGCGGGCTCGCGCTGATGGCCCTGCAGGGGCACGGCGCGCCGGTCGCGGCGCCCGCGGAGCTGCCCTCCCGTCTGCCCGCGGCCGAGTGCGCCCGCACGGGCGCCCCCGTGTGGCTGCCCGACCGTGCGGCGTGGACCGAGCAGCACCCGGGCGCGGCGGCGCAGCTGGAGGCGCACGGGGTGCACGCGGCCGCACTCGTGCCCCTGTCGATCGGGCGGCGGTGCCTGGGGGTGGTGGCGCTCACGTTCCGCCGGGAGCGCGTGGTCGACCCGGCCGACCGGGAGTCGGCGCGGGTGCTCGCCGAGCAGTGCGCCGTGGCGATGGAGCGGGCGCGCCTGCTGCAGGCCACCGAGGACGACCGGGTGGTGGCGGAGCGGCTGCGCGGTGTGGCGACGGCGCTCGCGGGGGCGCTCGACCTGGACGAGGTCGCACGGGTGATCGTGGAGGAGGGGCGCCGCGCCTTCGGCGCCGACGCGGCGATCGTCGCCGTGCGCGACGGGGACGTGCTGCGCGCCCTCGCGATCGAGGGGTACGACGAGGCCGTCCGCGACCGCCTGGCGAGCATCCCGCTCGACGCCGGCCTGCCGCTGGCGCACGCCGTCCGCACCGGGGAGCACGTGTGGCTGGGCTCCCGGGACGAGTGGGTGCGACGCGGCTTCCGCGCCCCGTCCCCCGGCCTGTCGGGCGCCGCGGTCGCGCCGCTGGTGGTGGGGGGGCGGATCATCGGCGCGGTGGGTTTCCGCTTCCTGCGCCCCGAGCGCACGTTCTCGTCCCAGGAGGTCGACTACCTGGCGACGCTCGCGGCCCAGTGCGCGCAGGCGCTCGACCGGGCGCGGCTGCACCAGGCCGAGCACGAGATGGCGGAGACCCTGCAGCGCAGCCTGCTGCCCTCGTCCCTGCCCGAGCGCGACCACCTCGTCCTCGCCGCGCGGTACCGCCCGGGGACGCACGGCACGGAGGCCGGGGGCGACTGGTACGAGGTCCTCGACCTCCCGGACGGGTGCGTGGCGCTGGTGGTCGGGGACGTCGTGGGCAAGGGCCCGTCGGCGGCCGCGGTGATGGGCCAGCTGCGCAGCGCCCTGGCGGCGTACCTGCTCGACGGACACGCCCCGGGCGAGGCGCTGGCGCGGCTCAACCGTTTCGCGGCCCGCGTGCCGGGGGCGCTCGCGACCACCGCCGTGTGCGTGGTCCTGGACACGACCACCGGGCACGCGCGCTACTCCTCCGCCGGCCACCCCTCCCCGGTGCTCCGCGACCGGGAGGGGACCCGGCTGCTCGAGAGCGTGGGCGGACCGCCCCTCGCCGCCGTGGCGGACGCGGCCTTCCCGGCCGGGGAGGTGCACCTGCGTCCGGGCGCGTGCCTGCTGCTGTTCTCCGACGGCCTCTTCGAGCGCAGGCAGGAGCGGCTCGACGACGGCCTCGCCCGGCTGGTGGAGGTGGTGGGCGGGACCCCGGCCGAGGACGTGGAGGGACTCGCGGACGCCGTCATCGCCGGCATGGGCGCCGTGCACGCCTTCGCCGACGACGTCGCGCTGGTGGCCGCGCGGTTGCTGCCCGCGCCGCTCGCGCTGCGGCGCCCGGCGCTCCCCGCGGAGCTCGCCGGCATCCGCAGTGCCGCCCGCCGCTGGCTCCGGGAGGCCGGCGTGCGCCGTGCGCAGGCCGACGATCTGCTCATCGGCCTCGGGGAGGCGGCCTCCAACGCCGTCGAGCACGCCTACGGGGAGGGGGAGCCGGGCGAGGTCGAGGTCTCGCTCGGGCTCCGGCGAGGGCGGCTGGAGCTGCGGGTACGCGACCACGGCAGCTGGCGCCACAGCGAGATCGCCCGGGTCAACGGCGGGCGGGGCCTGACGCTGATGCGCATGGTGGCCGACGAGGTCGTGGTGGACGGCGGGCCGGCGGGTACCACCGTGACGATGCGCGCGCGCGTGGCGGACGGCCCCGACGTCGCGGGCGGCGACGCCGCGAGCGTCGCGCCGGCCCTGCGGGGCGCCGGCGACGGGGACCCGACCCGGATGCGCGGGGAGGTCGACGCCGAGGCGGTGGCCGTGCTCCGCGAGCCGCTGCTCCAGCGCGCGGGTGAGGGCGGCGACGTGGTCGTCGACCTCCGCGAGGTCCGCTACCTGGGCAGCTCCGGGGTGAGCCTGCTCGTCGAGGTCTCGCACGCCTGCGAGGCCGCGGGAGGCCGTCTGGTCGTGGTCGCCACGCCCGGCTCCCTGCCGCGGCGGGTGCTGGCGCTGAGCGCCGTCGACAGCGTGTTCGCCGTCCGCGGCGAGGCCCCGGAGCACGCCTCGCGCTGACGGCGCCCCCCGGCGCCGCCCGGCGCGGCGCGGCGGAACCGCCCCGGGGCCCGGCCGGAACGGGTGTTTCCGCCTCCTGCCGTGGGGTAGCTCGCCCACATGGCGGGCCCCCCGGGGCATCGCACCGTCCTCAGGAGGTCACGCATGGTCGCAGGATGGGACGACGCCGAGGCGGGACCGGCGACCGAGGAGCGGCGCCCCGGTCGTGGGCGCACGGCGCACCGCGACGGCGTCGACGAGCTCGACGCCCTGCGACTGCTGATGAACGACGCCTCCCGGTACCGCCTGCTGACCGCCGCCGAGGAGGTCTCGATCGCGCGGCGCATCGAGGAGGGGGATGCGACGGCGCGCGAGCTGCTCATCTCCTCGAACCTGCGGCTGGTGCTGTCCATCGCCCGCCGGTACCAGGGCCAGGGGCTGGCGCTGCCGGACCTCGTCCAGGAGGGGTGCCTCGGGCTGATGCGCGCGGCCGAGCGGTTCGACTGGCGCCGCGGCAACAAGTTCTCGACGTACGCCACCTGGTGGATCCGCCAGGCGATCGCGCGGGGCGTCGCCAACCAGGCCCGCACGATCCGGGTGCCGGTGCATGCCGGCGACGAGATGCGGCGCGTCGCCCGCGCCCACGCCGTGCTCCGCGCCCGGCTGGGACGCGACCCCTCGGACGAGGAGCTCGCCACCGCGGCGCGCGTGCCCGTGGAGCGGCTTGCCGGGCTGCGCGAGATGGACCGGCCGGTCACGAGTCTCGACCGCGGTGTGGGGGAGGACGGCGACGAGAGCCTCGGCGCCCTCATCCCAAGCGACCCGGACGATGATCCGATGGAGCACGCGGATCGCACGCTGTGCACCGAGGTGGTGCGCCGCGCGGTGGCGGCCCTGCCCGAGCGTGAGCGGCAGGTCCTGCGCATGCGTTACGGCCTGGGGGGGTGCGAGCCGGCGACACTCGACCAGATCGGGCAGTCGCTCGGGGTCACCCGCGAGCGCATCCGCCAGCTCGAAAAGCAGGCGCTCGGGCGGCTCGCCTCCGACGGGCGCGTCGCCCGCTTGAACGCCGTCCCCGCCTGAGGCGGCACGGCCGGGACGCGCGGCCACCGGGGACCGCGCGTCGCAGCCCCCGTGTGTCCGGCGACCGGGCGCCGGGGGCGGGTGCGGCGGACGGGCGCACGTCCGCCGGTCCGCGGTGGGCGGACCGGCGGGGAGGCCCGGCCCGGCTGCGGTTCCATCCGCCCCGTTCCGGTCGCACGGTGCGCCCAACCCCCGTGTGAGCGCACCGTGCGAGGGCCCCTCGAGGGGGCCCGCTTCGCGCGGTGGTGGCCTCGACCCCGTGTGGGCCACAGCCGCGCTTGACGGGGGATTACCCCTGGCCCGGAGGGCCTAAACCGGGCTCGCCGAAGCTCAGGACGACCTCGTCGCCGGCCTCGGTCTGCCGCACGTCGAGCGTGTCGGCCAGGCGCTCGAGCACCGACCCGACCCCCGGCACCTCGGACTGCGCGCGCAGGGCGCCCGCGCCGCCCGCGGGCAGCGGGCCCACCCGCACCGTGACCGCGCCGCGCGCCGCCTGGAGCTCCATGCGCAGGCGGGCGCCGTCGGCACGCGGTCCGATCTCGGCGAGGGTCTCCGCGAGGATCGCGGCGTCCTGCAGGCGGTCCACGCCCAGGCCCGCCTGCGCGCAGACGGCGCTGACGACCCGGCGGGCGACGGCGACGCCGAGCGGCCCGCGCGCCAGGTCGAGGGCGACCGGACCCGTGATCACGTGCGCGGCGCGGTCACGGTGCGGGTGGGCC
>DATMJR010000126.1:0-4426 GCA_035553775.1 Miltoncostaeaceae bacterium
TGCCAGCGCACCGCCAGGGCGGCCCCCGCACGTCCCGGCGGCGGGGCCCGCCCTGGCGGTGCGCTGGCACCCGGTGGTGGAGGTCGCCTCGGGACGGATCGCCGGCTTCCGGATCGACACCGGCGACCCGGCCGACGCCCAGCGGGCGGTGGTGCGCGCCGTCGGCGCGCTCTCCGGCTGGCCCGCCGGCCCGGGCGGCGGCGCGCCGCCGCTGGCGATGGTGGCGCTGATCGCGGCACCCGACGCGCGCCTGGCGGCCTTCGTGGAGGCGGTGCTGCGGCGTGCGGACGTCGCGGCGGCGCGACTGTGGCTGCGGGTTCCCGCCACCGGGGGCGGCGACGCCGTCGCGGCCCTGCGGCGGGCGGGGGTCCGCGTGATGCGCGAGGGCTATGCGGGACCCGCCGGCGGCGCGCCGGCGCCGGACGCCGACGGCGTGGCCCTCGACCCCGGGCCGGTGGCCGCGGGGGACTGGTCGCTGGTGCAGGCCGCCCTGTCGGTGGCGCGGCACCTGGACCTGGCGACCCTCGCCCCGGACGTCGCCGACGGCGCCGGCGCCGCCCGCCTGCGCGCGCTCGGCTGCCGGTGGGCGGAGGGGCCGTGGTACGGCCCCCCGCTGGAGACGGGCACCGCCGGCCGCGCGGCCGGCCGGCGGCATCCGGCGACGGACGGCTAGCGGCGCGCCACGTCGTCGCGCCGCAGCAGCTCGCGGATGTCGGCCAGGATCTGCTCGGTCGTCTCGGCGTCCTCCGCGCTGGCGCGGGGGCGCCGCAGGCGGTCGAGCAGCGTGTTGAAGGGCTTCACGATCAGGAAGAAGATCACCGCGGCGAGGATCAGGAAGGTGATGAGGTCGGTGATGAAGGCGCCGTAGCGGAAGACGGCGTCGTTGATCGTGAAGGTGAGATCACGGAAGTCGGGCTGCCCGCCGATCGCGGCGACCACGGGCATGATCAGGTTGTCGATCAGCGAGCGCACGAGCGTGGTGAGCGCGGTCGCGATGATGACCGCGACGGCGAGCTCCACGAGGTTCCCGCGCAGCGCGAAGTCGCGGAACTCCCGCAGGACGGACGACATGGACGACCTCCCGGGTGGACACGCCGTGCCGGCCGGCACGGGCGCCCGCGAGCCTACGACGCCGTCGCGGACGGCCGCACGGGCGGCCCGACGGCGTCCAGCCCGAGGACCGGGTCCACCCACACGCCCCCGTCGGCCACGCGCCGGAGCGCCGGGGCGAGCGTGGCGTGCGCGGTGCCCTTCAGCACGTAGCCGGCCGCCCCGGCGGCCAGCGCCTGGCGCGCGGCCTCGGGCGCGGCGTGCATCGAGACCATCAGCACGCGCGGCACCACGTCGAGCTGCCGCAGCATCGCGATCCCGGCGAGGCCGCCGGCCCCGGGCATCTCCAGGTCCATCAGCACCACGTCGGGACGCAGGATCCGCGCCAGGGGCACGGCCTCCTCGGCGGTCGCCGCCTCGCCCACCGCATCGAAGCCCGGCTCGCGCACCAGGGCCGCGCGCAGACCCGAGCGCATCAGCCGGTGGTCGTCGACGATGAGGACGCGGACCGGGGCCGGGGCGGCGGACCCGCCGGCCGTACCGGACGGGTCCAGGGGGTGATCCGCCATGGCCCCAGGGTGCCCCGGCCGGACGCGCCGCACAACGTGCCACCGACCGGATCCCGCTCCGGGTTGCCCCGGGAGCCGCCACCGGCGTCCGCCCGGGCCGCACGCGGCGCAGCGGCGTGGGTGCGGTGCGGCCCCCAGGCGCGCTGGGGTGCGCCCCGGATGGCGCGGCGCGGCGGAGTGGTGGGAGCCTCGGTGCACGGCCGTCAGGTAGGCGGCCGCGGAGCCGTCGCTCCGGTGGAACCCGCGGCGCGAGCCGCTGGGGGCTGCCGATGGGATCGCCGGAGCGGCGGCCTCCCCCGGCGCAGGGCGCCCGACGTGGTCGCGCCCACGCCTCCGGGTCCCGGCTCGGGCCCTACCCCACCTCGATCCGGTCGCGTCCGCCGTGCTTGGCCCGGTAAAGGGCGTCGTCGGCCCGGCGGAACAGGTCCTCGGGGGTCTCGCCGTCGGCCAGCACGGTGACCCCCGCCGACAGGGTGAGCCGCCCGACGGCCGGGATCGGCCGGCCCGACACGCGCTCGCGGCCGCGTTCCACGGCCGCGCTGGCCGACGCGAGGCCGCTGCGCGGCAGCAGCCAGGCGAACTCCTCGCCCCCCACCCGGGCCAGCACCTCGCCGCGGCGGACGGCGCCGCCCAGCCGGCGCGAGACCTCGATGAGGGTGCGGTCCCCGGCCACATGGCCGTGCACGTCGTTGACCCGCTTGAAGAAGTCGATGTCGATCACGGCGAGGGCGACGGGGTGGTCGTGCCGCCGGGCCAGGCTCACCTCGCCGGCGAGGCGGTCGAAGAACGCCCGGCGGTTGGCGAGGCCCGTGAGCGGGTCGGTGCGCGCCAGGCGGTCGAGCTCGGCGGCCGTGGCGTGGTTGGCGAGCGACAGTCCCACCAGCTCGGCGAACAGCGAGAGGACCTCCTCGGCCTGCGCGTCGGGGTCGGGGCGGGTCCAGGCGACCAGCAGGAACCCCCACACGGAGCCGTTCACGATCACGGGGGCGGCCACGGCCCCGCGGAACCCCTGCGCGGCGATCGCGCGCGCCCCCTCGTCGTCGAGCCGGCGGTGGTCGTCCACGCGCGCCGCCCGCCCCGTGCGCATCGCGCGGCCGAGCGCCCCATCGGCTTCCAGCAGCACCTCCACCGGCACCCCGCCCGGCGACACCCCTGGAGCCGACCATGCACCCGCCTCCCGCGCGCCGTCCGGATGCAGCGCGATGACCCACGCCGCATCGCCCGCCAGCAGCGCCGCGCCCTCCTGGGCGGCCAGGTGGAAGACCCGCCAGGCGGCGTCACCCCGCGCGACGGACTCGGCCATCCTGCGCAGGGCGCCCTCACGCGCCGCCCGGTGCGCGTTCTCCTCGGTCTCCCGGGCCAGGCGCAGCTCCAGGTCGCGGCGGTCGGTCTGGTCGCGGCTCACCGCGACGATGTGCGTGACGACCCCGTTCGGGTCGTGCTCGGGCACGATGCGCGACTCGTACCAGCGCGGGCCCCGCGGGTCGGGGTAGGCGAATTCGAACCGCCGCGGCGCCCCGGAGCGGAACACCTCGGTCAGCATGCCCTCCCACAGATCGCAGAACGCCGGCGCCATGCCGAGCTCGCGGTTGGTGCGGCCGAGGATGTCCTCGCGGGGCAGCCCCACCACCTCGACGCCCGCGAGGTTGACGTACGCGTGCGCCAGGCGGCGGTCGAACCGGGCGATCACGTCCGGGCAGGTGTCGGCGAGGGCCATGTACGCATGCCAGCGCGCGGTCACCTCGCGGTCGGAGATCAGCAGCCGCCGCCCGTCCGCGCGCACGATCAGCCGCTCCATCAGCCGGCCGCCGTGGGGGCCGGGCAGCGGCACGTCCATGCGGATCGGCTCGGCGCCCTCGGGCAGCGCCACCAGCGCCTCGGCCGCGCCCAGCGCCGGGATCGCCTCGGCCGCCGGGGCCCCGACGAGCTCCTCCCGCGGCACGCCGGCGAGCAGGGCGGCCCGGTCGCTCAGGTCGGCGACCCGCAGCTCCCCGCCCTCGATCTCCACGATCCACACCGCGTCGGGTGCCGCCGCGAGCACGGGATCGCCCGGTGCCGGGGGCGCCGGCGGACGCGGCGGGGCGGGCGCGAGCGGTACGCCGACGGGGCCGGGCCTGTCACCTGCCGTATCCACGGAAAACCTCCTACCCGCGCCCGGCCCCCGCTATCGCCCTCGGGCTACCCCGACACCCCGATTTCCACCACCACCGCAGTGCCACGACCCGGCGCCGAATCCACCTGGAGCCGGCCGCCGAGCAGCTCCACCCGCTCGCGGATCCCCACGAGGCCGTGCCGCTCGGACGGGTCGGCGGTGTCGAAACCCCGCCCGTCGTCCTCGATGACGACCCGCAGCCGGTCGCCCTGGCGCCGGGCGGTGACCGCCGCCGTCCGGGCACCGCTGTGGCGCGACACGTTGGTGAGTGCCTCCTGCACCACCCGGAACAGGGCGGTCTGGGTCTCCTCGGGCAGATCCAGGGGCAGATCGTCCACCGCCACGCGCACGTCGACATCCGCCATCTGCGCGGTCCGCGTGGCCTGGTGGGCGATCGCCGAGGCGAGCCCGTGCTTGCGCAGCGCGGCCGGCCGCAGCTCGGTGATGAGCTCGTACAGGCTCACCGAGGCCTCGTTGACCGCCCCGCGCAGGTCCTCGAGCACCACCCGCTCGTCCTCGTCCATGCCCTCGCCCAGCGCCCGCAGGTGCAGGGCGACGGCGCTCAGCACCTGGCCGGCCTCGTCGTGGAGCTCGCGCGCGATGCGCGCGCGCTCGGCCTCCTGGGCGCGGATCGCGCGCCGGAACCCCTCGGCGG
>DATMJR010000127.1:0-2297 GCA_035553775.1 Miltoncostaeaceae bacterium
CGTCGAACCCGTCCACGTCGCCGATGCCACGGCGCTGGCGATGAAGCCCCCGGCACGCGCCCCGCCGAGCCCCCGCAGCAGGGTCCACAGCAGATCGATGTCGTGGCGGCCCGGCATGATCAGGCGCGCCGGCGCTCCGGCCACGAGGCCGACGACGTCCAGGCGATGATGCCCACGCCTCCGTCCGGACGTCGGTTCTGGCGGACGACCGCCCCGTTTCCCGGCCGCCTCGCGCGGCAATCAGCTCCCCACACGACGGACCCGGGGAGGACGCATGGCGGCAGACGGCGGTGACGGGGATCGCGCGACGGTCGCGGGAGCGCTGCGGCTGGGCGCCGGGTGGCAGGACTCGGAGCGGGACGACGTCCTGGCACGCCTCAGCCAGCTCGACAACCGGCTGAAGAGCTTCCGCGCCGACGAGGTCGACATGGAGCTGTCGGTCAAGGAGCGGGGCGGCCCCCAGCAGAAGGTGACCCTGGAGTGCTGGCTCGCGGGGCTGCCCCGGGTGGTGGGCACCGCCGAGGAGCCCGATCTGATGCGCGGCCTCACCCGGGCACGCGACGAGGTGATCACACAGATCACCCAGGTGCTCGGTCGCCGGGAGCCGAAGGCGAACCGTCACCTGCGGGAGTCCGTCCGGGGGGCGGACGCGGGCTGAGGCGTCGCGGGGCGGCGGCCGGGCCCTCACCGGCCCGCCGGTAGCGGATCCCCGAGGGGCTCGCGCCCCAGCGAGGCGAGCCCGGTCTCGCCGCCCTCCGGGACGACCAGCACCGGGCGGCCCGCCTGGGCGGCCACCTCCGCCGGCACGCCACCGAGGGATGCCGGGTGCACCCCATCGCGCCCGCGGGCGCCGAGCACGATCGCCAGGGCCCCGCGACCGCGCGCCAGCTCCGCCAGGCGCCGGGCGGGATCGCCGAACAGGCACAGGCGCTCCGTCGCGGGGGGCGCGTCCACGTCGTCCGCGATGTCGGCCAGGAGGTCCTCGGCGGCGCGGGTCGCCCGGCGGCGCCACGCGTCGTGCTGCTCGGGCGTGGGCGCGGAGCCCCGCGTCCTGGGGGCCGTCGCCACGTGCGCCAGCACGAGATCCGCCGCCAGCGCCTCGGCCAGCCCGGCCGCGGCGCGGGCGGCCGCGCGGGCACCCGGGGACGCGTCCACCCCGCAGACGATGCACCGGGCCATCCTCCACCTCCTCCGTCGTGGGCGCCGCCCACCATCACCCGGCCTCTGCGCGGAGGCCATCGGGGGCCGGCGCCATGCGGCCGTGGGTGGCCGCCCCACCGGCCCCATCTCCCGGCACCGGTGCGGCGCGATGCCGGGCGCCCCCACCCGCGCATGGGGGATGGCACCGACTGCGGCGCGGCCTCGCCGGGCGGACCATGGCGGTGCGGACCTCGGGACGGAGGGCCGCCCGGGGCGGCGGGAGGCATGGGCCCGCCGCCCCTCCAGACCGTGGGCGGCAGGCCGCCCGCCGCCGGCGCGTCCCCGCGGGGCGGGGCGCGCACG
This sequence comes from Miltoncostaeaceae bacterium, assembly GCA_035553775.1. Classification (GTDB taxonomy): domain Bacteria; phylum Actinomycetota; class Thermoleophilia; order Miltoncostaeales; family Miltoncostaeaceae; genus DATMJR01. The sequence goes on from DATMJR010000127.1 coordinate 1,504, forward strand.
CCGGTCGCCGCCGGCCGGGGTGGTCCCACGTAGGCTGTCGTCGTGTGCGCGGGGTGCGTGATGAGCGCGCAGGCCGCCTACGAGGCGGCCGTCCTGGCCGGCGGCGCCGTCATCGCCGGTCGCGTGCGCCGTCGGTGGCGCCGGGGAGGCGGGCGCGCCGATGAGATCCGCGCTCCCCGACGGTCCGAGCCGGTGACGGCGACGACGGAGGTGGAGAGGTGCTGCGCGATTCCGACGCGTTCGCGAGCTTCTCGGTGGACGACCTGGAGGCGGCCCGCCGCTTCTACGGCGAGGTGCTCGGGCTGGACGTCGACCTGATGGAGATGGGCCTGCTGCGCGTGCGCCACGGCGGGGGCACCGTGATGGTGTACCCCAAGGACGACCACGCGCCGGCGGTCTTCACGGTGCTCAACTTCCCCGTCGACGACATCGACGCGGCCGTCGATGGGCTGCGGGCCCGCGGGGTCGAGATGCTGCGCTACGACCACATCCCCGGGGCGGACGACCGGGGTATCCACCGGGGTCAGGGGCCGGAGATCGCGTGGTTCGCGGACCCGGCCGGCAACGTCCTGTCGGTGCTGCGGATCCCCAAGGAGTGACCACGGTGCGGTGGCGGCCCGGGTGAGCCGGACCGCCATCACCCGTCGCTACACCCGGAAGCGCTCCACCGCGCGGTTGAGCTCGGCGGCCTGCTCGGCCACCGCGGCCGCCGAGGCGGCGAGCTCCTCCACCGAGGCGGTGGTCTCCTCCGAGGAGGCCGCCACCTGCTCGGTGGCCGCCGCGTTCTCCTCGGC
>DATMJR010000128.1:0-8010 GCA_035553775.1 Miltoncostaeaceae bacterium
GTCATCAAGGGCGGCAAGGTGGTCGGCCGGCACGGCGACACCGTCTAGCCGCGTTCACCGGGCGGCGTCCCCCGCCGCCGCCCGGGCCGCCCCGGGGCCCTACCGGCCCCGGGGCGGCCGCTGCATCTGGATGAGCCGCTGCAGGCGGCGGGTCTCCGCCAGCGGGTTCACGTTCCGCCCCACGGGGGTCACCGACGAGTGGCCCCGCTCGATGCGCCCCTGGCGCCCCTCACGCGCCTCGACCCAGCGCTCGTAGGAACCGATCAGGTCGAGGACCTGGCGCACCAGCTCCATCCCGGGTTCCGTCGGGCGGAAGGGCTCGCCGTCGAGCAGCACCGCCCGGTCGGCGGCGCGGTACACCAGCTCCCCGGCACCCGGGAGCGCCGTCCGCAGCGCCAGCTCGCTGACCCGGATGCCCATGCCGTGCCACTCCCGCTTGAGCACGCCGGGCTCCACCGCGGGCCGGAAGCCGAAGGCCCGCATCCGCCGCCGCTCGTCGGGCGCCGACCAGAGCGCGTGAGCCCCCTCCAACACGCCGCGCAGGCGCTCGCCGAACTCGCCGCCGGGCGCCTCGGTGGGGAAGGGAGGCAGGGCGGCGGGCACGCGCCCAGTATGCACTCTGGTGCCGGACCGCACGGGACGCTATCCTTTCGCGTCTTGTCCGGCTCGTCCGTGTGATCTCGGCCGTCCTGCCCCGTCCGCCTCGCCCATCCCGCGGACCGGGTGGGCCCCCGCGCGCATGCCCGAGATGTGATACGGTGACCGGCCGCCGTTCTTTCGCGCGCGTGGTGACCCGGACTGCCCGCCGGTTTCGCCCGCCCGCCACGATCTCCAGCCCAGGAGGCCCTGCGACTTGAGCAAGGTTAGAGCCGCCCGCGTCCGTCGCTCCTTCTCCCGTCTGGGCACTGTCGAAGAGGTCCCCGATCTCATCGACATCCAGCGCGCCTCTTTCGAGTGGTTCCTCAACGAGGGCCTCCGCGAGACCATCGACGACATCTCGCCGATCGAGGACTTCACGGGGACCCTCGCGGTCCAGTTCGGCAAGTACAGCATCGGCGGGTGGGAGCCCGGCATGCCGATGGACCACATCGTCGCCAACAACGACATCAAGGAGTGCCGGGAGAAGGACCTCATCTACGCGGCGCCGCTCACGATGGAGGTCGCCTTCGTCAACCGCGAGACGGGCGAGATCCGCGAGCAGAAGGTCTTCATGGGCGACCTGCCCCTGATGACCGACTGGGGCACCTACATCATCAACGGCACCGAGCGGGTGGTGGTCACCCAGCTCGTGCGGTCCCCGGGCGCCTACGTGATGGAGCCCAAGGACGCCGAGAAGCAGGTCTTCCAGGCGAACCTGATGCCGTCCCGCGGCTCCTGGGTGGAGCTCGAGATCGACAAGCGCGGCCAGGCGAACGTGCGCATCGACCGCAAGCGCAAGCTGCCGGTCACGACGCTGCTGTTCGCCCTCGGCTACACGCGCGACGACGTCGCGAACCTGTTCCGCGACCCGCGCGATCCGGAGAGGGTCAACCCCTTCATCCAGATGACGCTCGACAAGGACGCCACCGAGGGCGCCCCCCAGTCCGGCGACCGCAACAGCCTGGCGGAGCTGGACGCGATCGTCAGCGAGATGCGCCAGCTGTGGGACGGGGTCGAGGCGCTGGCCGCCGACGAGCGGCTCCGCATCGAGGCCGAGGTCGAGAAGCTCGAGAAGCGCATCGACCAGCGGGCGGGCGAGCTCATGCAGCACGCCCTCGTCGAGGTGTTCAAGAAGCAGCGCCCGGGCGAGCCGCCCACCATCGACAACTCCAAGTCGCTGGTGCGGTCGCTGTTCTTCGATCCCAAGCGCTACGACCTCACCAAGGTCGGCCGCTACAAGCTCAACGCGCGCCTGCACGCGAGCGTCGACCAGCGCATCCGCACGCTCACCAACCCCCGCTTCACCGGCCGCCTGTCCGGCATGAGCGACGACCTCGTCGACCTCATCCGCATCCTGGTGGACCTGCCGGTGCGCATCGGCGTGCCCGAGGACTCCAAGGACTACGCGGCCGACGCGATGGTGCTGCCCCGCGACGAGATCGCGGGCGAGCTCGACGAGTACGAGCACTTCGGCAACCGGCGCCTGCGCACGGTGGGCGAGCTCATCCAGGAGGCCTTCCGGGTCGGGCTCTACCGCATGGAGCGCGTCGTCCGCGAGCGGATGAGCACCGAGGACGTCGACACCATCACGCCGCAGACCATCATCAACATCCGGCCCGTGGTGGCGGCGCTCAAGGAGTTCTTCGGCTCCTCGCAGCTGTCGCAGTTCATGGACCAGACCAACACGCTGTCGGGCCTCACCCACCGGCGCCGCCTGTCGGCGCTGGGCGCGGGCGGCCTCACGCGTGAGCGCGCCCCCATCGAGGTGCGCGACGTGCACCCCACGCACTACGGGCGCATGTGCCCCATCGAGACCCCCGAGGGCCCGAACATCGGCCTCATCGGGTCGCTGTCCTCCTACGCCACCGTCAACGAGTTCGGCTTCATCCAGAGCCGCTACCGGCGGGTGGTCGACGGGCGCGTCACCGACGAGCTCGAGTGGCTCGACGCCACGCAGGAGGAGAACAAGGTCATCGCCCAGGCCAACGCCGAGCTCACCGAGGACGGCCGCCTGGTCGGCCCGGTGCTCTGCCGGCGCAACGGCGAGCCCGAGCTGATCGACCCGGTCGACGTGGACCTCATGGACGTGTCGCCGGACCAGATCGTCTCGGTCGCGACCGCCCTCATCCCGTTCCTCGAGCACGACGACGCCAACCGGGCCCTCATGGGCGCGAACATGCAGCGCCAGGCCGTGCCGCTGCTCATCACCGAGGCGCCGCTCGTGGGCACGGGCATGGAGCGCCGCGCCGCGGTCGACAGCCGCGACGTCGTCGTCGCCCGCGGGGACGGCGTGGTGCGCAACCTGGACGCCGAGCACATCGTGGTCGAGGACGACCAGGGCGAGCTGGAGCACTACGAGCTCGAGAAGTTCAAGCGCTCCAACCAGGGCACGCTCATCCACCAGAAGCCGATCGTCCGGCTCGGGGACCGCGTCGGCGGCGGGGACGTGCTCGCCGACGGTTCCTCCACCGACATGGGCGAGCTGGCCCTGGGCAGCAACATCCGCGTCGCCTTCATGTCCTGGGAGGGCTACAACTTCGAGGACGCGATCATCATCTCGGAGCGCCTCGTCAAGGACGACGTGCTGTCCTCGATCCACATCGAGGAGTACGAGATCGACGCCCGCGCCACGAAGCTGGGCGCCGAGGAGATCACGCGCGACATCCCGAACCGCTCGGAGGAGTCCCTCAAGGACCTCGACGAGCGCGGCATCGTCCGCATCGGCGCCGAGGTCGGCTCCGGGGACCTGCTGGTGGGCAAGGTCACGCCGAAGGGCGAGACCGAGCTGACCGCCGAGGAGAAGCTGATCCGCGCCATCTTCAAGGAGAAGGCCGGCGAGGTCCGCGACACCTCCCTCAAGGTCCCGCACGGCGAGGGCGGCAAGGTCATCGACGTCAAGGTCTTCAGCCGCGAGGACGGCGACGACCTGCCCCCGGGCGTCAACCAGCTGGTGCGCGTGTACGTGGCCAAGCGCCGCAAGATCGCCGAGGGCGACAAGCTGGCCGGCCGCCACGGCAACAAGGGCGTCATCTCCAAGATCGTCCCCGAGGAGGACATGCCGTTCCTCGCCGACGGGACGCCGATCGACATGATCCTCAACCCGCTGGGCGTGCCGAGCCGCATGAACATCGGGCAGATCCTGGAGACGCACCTGGGCTGGGCGGCGCACCACGGCTGGCACCCCGGCGGGACCTCCCCCGACGGCAACGGCGCCACGCCCGAGCGCACGTTCATCGCCACTCCGGTCTTCGACGGCGCCACCCCCGAGGACGTCGACCAGGCGCTCATCGACTGGAACGCCAGCCACCCGGACAACCCGATCCGCCTGTCGGTGGACGACTCCGACCGGGCCGGCCGGCGCTGCTCCGGGAAGATGCAGCTGTTCAACGGCCGCACCGGCGAGCCCTACGACGGCAAGGTGACCGTGGGCTTCATGTACATGCTGAAGCTGCTCCACCTGGTCGACGACAAGATCCACGCGCGGTCCACCGGCCCGTACTCGCTCGTCACCCAGCAGCCGCTGGGCGGCAAGGCGCAGTTCGGCGGGCAGCGCTTCGGTGAGATGGAGGTGTGGGCGCTGGAGGCGTACGGCGCCGCCTACACCCTCCAGGAGATGCTCACCATCAAGTCCGACGACACGGTGGGCCGGGTCAAGGCCTACGAGGCGATCGTCAAGGGCGAGAACATCCAGGAGCCCTCCATCCCCGAGAGCTTCAAGGTGCTGCTCAAGGAGATGCAGTCACTCGGCCTGGACGTGCGCGTCCAGGGCGAGGCCGGGCCGGAGTTCGTCACGCGCGACGAGGACGACGACCTGCTGCGCGCGGCGGAGGAGCTGGGCATCGACCTGTCGGGCGGCCTGGGCGGCATGCGCCGCGAGCAGGCGGCCGGCGACGGGGACGGCGCGGGGGGCGGCGACGGGGCGCCCGCCGAGGTCGTCGCGGCGATGACCGAGCCCACCGACGCCCCGGGCGACGAAGAGGCCGAGAGCTGACCGAGGTCCCCGCGGCCGCCGCCCCGGCGGCCGCGGGGCCACCCCCGGCCGAGCTCACCTGCGGGCGCCCCGGCGCCACGCGTCACAGACGAGGTGTGTGCACGTGATCGACATCAACAACTTCGACTCCATCACGATCGGCCTGGCGTCGCCCAAGCAGATCCGCGCGTGGTCGTCGGGTGAGGTCACCAAGCCCGAGACCATCAACTACCGCACGCTGAAGCCCGAGAAGGACGGGCTCTTCTGCGAGAAGATCTTCGGTCCCACCAAGGACTGGGAGTGCTACTGCGGTAAGTACAAGCGCGTCCGGTACAAGGGCATCATCTGCGAGCGCTGCGGCGTCGAGGTGACCCGGGCCAAGGTGCGCCGCGAGCGCATGGGCCACATCGACCTGGCCGCCCCGGTCAGCCACATCTGGTTCTTCAAGGGCGTCCCCAGCCGCATCGGCTACATGCTGGACATCGCCCCCAAGGAGCTCGAGAAGGTCCTGTACTACGCCGCCTCGATCGTGACGCAGGTGGACGACGAGGCCCGGGCGCGCGACCTGGACATGCTCCAGGACCGCGTCAACGAGGTCGTCGAGCAGTACAACCAGGACCGCGAGGAGCGCGTGCTGGAGCTCGAGGAGCGCCGCGACCGGCGCCACGCCTGGCTGCGCGGCGAGGCCGGCACCGAGGGCTTCACGGACGACGACTTCTACTGGATGGACGACCTCCAGAGGGACCGCACGTCGGAGGACCCGGCGGCCAAGCGCGAGCTCACCGACGCCGACCGCCGGCAGGCCGAGACGGAGCTCCGCAAGGAGACCGACATGTCCATCCGGGACATCGAGCGGTACACCGAGGAGGCCATCGAGCGGGTCCAGAACGCCTGGACCACGTTCCGCGAGCTGCGCACGCGCCAGATCGAGACCGACGAGCAGCTGTTCCGCGAGATGCGGGAGCGGTTCGGCTCGCCGCACGGCTTCGGCGAGTACTTCCAGGGCGGCATGGGCGCCCAGGCCATCCGGGAGCTGCTGCGCGGCGTCGACCTCGACGACGAGGCCGAGCGGCTGCGCGACACCATCCGCACCTCCAAGGGGCAGCGGCAGGCCCGCGCGCTCAAGCGGCTGAAGGTGGTGTCCGCGTTCCGCCGGTCCGACAACCGGCCGGAGTGGATGGTGCTGGAGGCCGTGCCGGTCATCCCCCCGGAGCTGCGCCCGATGGTGCAGCTGGACGGCGGCCGGTTCGCCACCAGCGACCTCAACGACCTCTACCGGCGCGTGATCAACCGGAACAACCGGCTCAAGCGCCTGCTCGACCTCGGCGCCCCCGAGATCATCGTCAACAACGAGAAGCGGATGCTGCAGGAGGCCGTCGACGCGCTGTTCGACAACGGCCGCCGCGGCCGCGCCGTCACCGGCCCGGGCAACCGGCCGCTGAAGTCGCTGTCCGACATGCTCAAGGGCAAGCAGGGCCGCTTCCGGCAGAACCTGCTCGGCAAGCGCGTCGACTACTCGGGCCGCTCGGTCATCGTCGCCGGCCCCGAGCTCCGCCTGCACCAGTGCGGCCTGCCGAAGCTCATGGCCCTGGAGCTCTTCAAGCCGTTCATCATGAGCCGGCTCGTCGAGCGCAAGCAGGTCATGAACATCAAGGCCGCCAAGAAGCTGGTGGACGCGATGGTGCCCGAGGTCTGGGACGTGCTCGAGGAGGTCATCCAGGAGCACCCGGTCCTGCTCAACCGGGCCCCCACCCTGCACCGCCTCGGCATCCAGGCCTTCGAGCCCGTGCTGGTCGAGGGCAAGGCGATCCAGATCCACCCGCTGGTCTGCACCGCCTTCAACGCCGACTTCGACGGCGACCAGATGGCGGTCCACCTGCCGCTGTCGGTGGAGGCGCAGGCCGAGGCGCGCATCCTGATGCTGTCGGCCAACAACATCCTCTCCCCGGCCAACGGGCGGCCCATCGCCGTGCCGTCCCAGGACATGGTGCTCGGCCTCTACTACCTCACGTTCTGCCGGGCGCTCGACGTGCGCCGGCGGGCCGCAGACGGCTCCACGCGCGCGGAGGCGATCGAGCTCCACGAGCTGGTCGACCCCGCGACGCGGGCGTGGCGCCTTCCGGAGGGGGTCACCGAGGCCCGCTTCGAGGGCGACGAGTTCCGCTTCCCGGAGAACGAGGGGTGGACCTCCGAGCCGTTCGCCCGCGCCGGCCTGCCCGCGCGCGTGCCCGTGTTCGGCGGCGTCGAGGAGGCGCGCGCCGCGTACGACCACAAGGCGGTCGGCCTGCAGGACGTCGTCGCCGTGCGCGACCGGCGCCGCGGCATCGAGGAGATCACCACGGTCGGCCGGGTGATCTTCAACCACGAGATCGCGTCCACGCTGGAGGCCGTGCTGGGCACGGAGCTCCTGGCGCAGTCCCCGCCGCCGCGCGTCAACAAGGTGCTCACCAAGCGCGAGACGACCGACCTCGTCGAGCAGATGGTCAACATCTACGGGCCCACGACCGTGTCGATGGCGCTCGACTCGTTCAAGGAGCTCGGATTCCGGTACGCGTCGGCGTCCGGCATCACCATCTCCAAGAACGACATCGTGATCCCGCCGGAGAAGGGCGAGATCCTGGCGCGGTTCGACGCCGAGCTGGAGGAGATCGAGGGCTACTTCGCCAGCGGCGAGATGAGCATCGAGGAGCGCCACGAGGCGGTCGTCAAGCTCTGGAACTCGGCGACGGACGAGGTGGGCCAGAAGATGGCCGAGCACCTCTTCCGCATCAACCCGATCCACATCATGGCCCGCTCCGGCGCCCGTGGGTCGTTCAAGCAGATCCAGCAGCTGGCCGGCATGCGGGGTCTCATGAACAACCCGAAGGGCGAGACCATCGAGCGCCCGATCAAGAGCAACTTCATGGAGGGGCTCTCGGTCCTCGAGTACTTCATCTCCACCCACGGCGCGCGCAAGGGCCTCGCGGACACCGCCCTGAAGACGGCCGACTCGGGCTACCTCACCCGGCGCCTGGTCGACGTCTCCCAGGACATGATCATCCGCGAGACCGACTGCGGCACCTCCGAGGGCATCGACATGGACGTCTTCCGCGACGAGGCGCTCAACCTGAGCCTCGCCGGGCGGGTCCTGCAGGGCCCCATCCGCGACGCGGCGACGGGTGAGGTCATCGTCGACCTGCGCTCCGAGGAGGAGCGCGCGGGCGGCGAGGACGGCCAGGAGATCGCCGGGGGCACCCTGATCACGAACGACATGGCGGTCCACATCGACGCGGTCTGCCGCGACGAGGACGGCCGGCCGCGCAACGCGGTGGCGTACGTCCGCTCGGCGCTCAAGTGCCGCAGCGACTTCGGCGTGTGCTCCTGCTGCTACGGGCGCAACCCGGCCTCCGGCCGCCTGTGCG
>DATMJR010000129.1:0-3482 GCA_035553775.1 Miltoncostaeaceae bacterium
TCATCATCATCATCGTCGTCGTCGTCGTCGAAGGCGACGAGCACATCGAGGGCGCCCAGGAGTCCCTCACCCGGCCGGGCCTCCGCGGGCGCCGGGGCGGGCTGGGCCGCCGCCGTGGCCACGACGGGGCCGGCGCCGAGCACGGCGGCCGCGAGCACGCGAAGGGGGAGCCGGACACGCCGGCGCCGGAGCGGCGGAACCTGCATCGGCGCCATCAGACCACACGGGCGTCCCCCCGGCGAGGGGCGATGGCCCGCGCCCGGGTCCTCAGGGCGCCCGGTCGTCCTCCCGCAGCGCCCAGCCGGTGGCGTCCTCCAGCACGGCCTCGCCCGTGCGCGGCGGTCCGGGCAGCCGTGCGAGCGCGGCGGAGAGCACCAGCCCGGGCTCCGCGCCGGTCCAGGGGGCGGCGTGGAGCGTGGCGCAGACGAGACCGGCCAGCGCGTCCTCCCGGTCGTCGCCCCGTCCGCGGCACCAATCCTCCGCCCGCCGCATGGCGGCGGGGCCCGGCGGCGGGAACCGGCGGGCCGCGCGCACCGCGGCGGCGATGGGGCCCGCGAGCGCGGCGACCTCGTCCCGGGTCGGCCGCGCCGGGAGGGCGTCCGCGTCGTGGCGGGAGGCGCGACGCTCGGCGAGATGGCGCGCGAGGGCGCGACCGAGGCATCGCGACGGGGCACGCGACCGGATCAGGGCGGCCGCGGCGAGCGACGCCAGCGCCAGGGTGCGGGCGTGCTCCCCGGCCGTCGCCGGGGGCACGAGCTCCAGTGCCGCGAGCGCCGCGGCGTCCGCGCGCGCCGCCGGCGAGGGCTCGATGGCGGGCAGCTCGGTCACGCCCCGATGGTGCCGCCCGCGGCGCCCGGCGGCCACCCACGCAGGGCCGCCCCGCCGGGGCCCGGCGCCGTGCTCCCGCGGGTGGCCCGCGGGTGTTCAGGCGACGGGGTGGACGAGCTCGGCCCGCTGCACCCGGACGGCCTCGGTCACGGGTCCCCGGTCGCGATGACCGGAGTGCGGCGAGGACCGGGGGGCGGATCGATGGTCGCGCCGTTCGCCGCCTCGCGGGCGCGTCGAAGTGGGGGGAGGAGGATTCGAACCTCCGTAGGCTGAGCCGACGGTTTTACAGACCGCTCCCTTTGGCCGCTCGGGCATCCCCCCGTGGAGCCCGGGAAGGGTAGCCGACCCCCCGGGGCACCCACAAGGCGGGTGGCCGCGGCCGGGGTCAGGCGGGCGCGTGCTCGGGCGGCTCGTCCCCGGCGGCGGGCGCCTCGTCCGCACCGGCGGCCTCGAAGCGGTAGCCCACGCCGTAATGGGTCTGGATGTAGGTGCGATCGGGGATCGCCCGGAGGAGCTTCTGCCGCACCTTGCGGACGAACACGTCCACCGAGCGGTCGCCCGGGAGCATCTCGTAGCCCCAGACGTCCCGGTACAGGCGGTTGCGGGCGATGGGGCGCCCCTGCGCGCGCGCCAGCGCATAGAGGACCTCGAATTCGCGCGGCGTGAGGCCGAGAGGCCGGCCCTCCGCGAAGGCCTGCATCTGCTCGGGGTCCACGGTGAGGCCCTCGACCTCGATGGGCCCCCGCCCCTCGGGCTGCCGCTCCCGGTCCACGCGCCGCAGGTGCGCGTTCACGCGCGCCACCAGCTCCTTCATCGAGAAGGGCTTGGTGACGTAGTCGTCGGCGCCCAGCTCCAGCCCGTGCACGCGGTCGTACTCGCTGGTGCGGGCGCTGCAGACCACCAGCGGCACGCGCGGGTCCTCGCCGCGGATCTGCTCGGTGAACCTCCAGCCGTCGACCTGCGGCAGCATCAGGTCGAGGATGACCAGGTCGGGTCGCTGCTGGCGGAACATCCGCAGCCCCTGAGCGCCGTCGCCGGCGCGCAGCACGCGATACCCGGAGCGGGTGAGGTGGTAGGAGATCGACTCGGAGATCGCGTCGTCGTCCTCGACCAGCAGCACCGTCTGCGGCGTCGCCATCGCCGCGAGTCTAGTCCGTGGCCGGCGGTCCCCGGGGGCCGATCCGCCGCCGCCCCGCCGCCGTCGGGTCTCGGCGCCCCCGGGGTTATCCTCCCCCGGATGGGCGGGACACCCTCATCCCGGTCCGCGCCGTCGTGACGGACACCGTCGCCCGCCGCTACCGCACCGAGCACCAGATCGGCCGCGGCGGCATGGCCACGGTATGGCGCGCCACCGACACGGTGCTGGAGCGGCCCGTGGCGCTGAAGCGGCTCCGTCCCAGCCTGATGGACGACGCCGAGAGCGCCGAGCGCTTCCGCCGGGAGGCGGAGACGGTGGCGCGGCTGACGCATCCGGGCCTGGTGCGGCTGCTCGACCGCGGCGAGGACGACGAGGGGCCCTTCCTGGTGATGGAGCTGGTGGAGGGCGAGGACCTGAAGGCCCGCCTGCGCCGCGACGGGGCGCTGCCGCCCGAGGAGGCGGCCCGGATCTGCGCCGAGGTCGGGCACGCGCTGGAGCACGCCCACCGCCACGGCGTCGTCCACCGCGACATCAAGTCGCAGAACGTGCTCATCGGGCACGACGGCCGGGCCAAGCTGACCGACTTCGGCATCGCGCGGCTGCTGGAGCATCACGCCGACTCGGGCCTGACCCGCACCGGGATGCTGGTGGGCAGCAGCGACTACCTGGCGCCGGAGCAGGCCGAGGGCCGCCCGGTGGACGGACGCACGGACGTCTACTCCCTGGGCATCGTCCTGTGGGAGTGCCTGACGGGGCGGCTGCCCTTCCCCGGCGAGAGCTTCCTCGCCATCGCGATGCGTCACGTCAGCGACCCCCTGCCGGACCCGCGCACCATCCGTCCCGAGATCCCGGCGCACCTCGCGGCGTGCGCCCTGCGCGCGGCCGCCAAGGAGCCCGCCCACCGCTTCGACAGCGCCGCCCGCTTCGCCCGGGCGCTGGACGACAGCGAGGCCGGCGACACCGCCTCGTACGCGGTGCTCGGGCACGACGACGAGGGCGCCACGGGCCGCGCCCCCCGCCGCCGCCGTCGCCGGCGCCGTCCCATCGCCCTGATGGGCGGCCTGCTGGCCGGCGCGGTGCTCGCCGCGGGCGCGATCGTGGCCGTGCAGGCGCTCGACGACGGCACCGGCGCCAATCCGCCCACGCCGGCCGCGCGTGCGCTGGTGCTCGACACCCCGGTCGACCACGACCCGGCCGGTGGGGACGGCGAGCGCGGGGACCTGGTGGGCCGCGCCGTGGACGGCAGCGACCAGACCGCCTGGACCACCGAGTACTACCGCGACACCCCGGCCTTCGGCGGCTACGACAAGGAGGGCGTCGGCCTGATCCTCCCCGTCCGCGGCGACTACACCCCCACCGAGGTCGACATCACCTCCTCCACCCCGGGGGCGACCTTCCAGATCCGCAGCGCGGACGACGAGTCCGCCCCGCCCCTGGCCGAGGGCACCTTCACCGGCGGCCGGCAGCGCGTGGCACTGGCCCCCGGGGCGCCCCCCCGGCTGCTGCTGTGGATCAC
>DATMJR010000130.1:0-11717 GCA_035553775.1 Miltoncostaeaceae bacterium
CCCGGGACAGCGTCCCGTCGGCGACCGCCACCACCGGGGTGCCGACGTCGGCGAACACATCGACTCCGCGGTGCCAGCCGGTCACGGCCCGCAGGGGTGGGCCTTCCCCGTCGCCGGGCCCCGCGCGTACACGGCCGACTACGGGGCGCCGCGGGCCGTGACCGGCTGGCACCGCGGAGTCGATGTGTTCGCCGACGTCGGCACCCCGGTGGTGGCGGTCGCCGACGGGACGCTGTCCCGGGTGGGCTGGAACGCGCTCGGCGGCAACCGGCTGTGGCTCACCGACGGCGCCGGCACGGCCTACTACTACGCGCACCTGTCGGCGTACGCGCCCGTCGCGATCGACGGCGCCCGCGTCCGCGCGGGTGAGGTCATCGCCTACGTGGGCAACACGGGGCAGGCCGCCACCACGCCGCCCCACCTGCACTTCGAGATCCACCCCGGGGGGGAGGATGCCGACAGCGTCGACCCCTATCCGTTCCTGCAGGCCTGGGAGCGCGGCGAGGCTACCTCGTTCGGGGCCCCCGCGCCGCCCGCGCCGACGGGCCCGGCCGTCGACGGGGCCGCCGGCGCCGTGGTCGTCGGGGTGGCGCCGGAGACGGACCGCCCCCCCGTCCCGGCGGGCGACGGGAGGGCCGTCCCGGTCCGCTGAGGGCTACCCGTCCGCCTCGTCCCCGCGGCGGCGGGCCCGGCGCTGCTCCTCACGGGCCACGGCGTCCTCGAAGTAGCGCAGCACGTCCTCGGGGACGCGGCCCGACGGGACGTCGTCCCAGGCCGGCATCCGCTCGGTGCGGCGCGGACGGCGGCCGGCGTCCGCGGCGTGCGCGGCCGCGGGCTCCTCGGCGGCGGTGCGGTCGGAGCGCAGGATGGTCGCGCCGGCGGTGTCGGACATGTCCTCGTCCCCTTCGTCGATGAGGCCGGAGGGCTCCGGGCCGTCCTCGTCGGCCGGCTCGGGGGCCCGGTCGAGGATCTCCGGCTCGGGGTCGGGGTCCGGCTCCCGGCGGCGGGCCAGGGGCAGGTCGTCCGGCGGGGCCTCGGGCGACAGGGCCTCGACCACCACGCCGTCGCGTTCGACGACCACCTGGTAGTTGCGCGCCCCCGCGCCGTGGGCCACCGCGAGGCGGTCGCGCTCGTCGGCGGCGCAGGCGAGCGCGTCACGCTCCCGGCGGAAGCGATTGACCTCGCTCCGCTGGGCGGCCGACGAGCCCCCGAGTCCGACGACGGCGACCGTGTACCTCTTCCCGAGCATGGCTCCTCGTACCGGCGCGCCCCACGGCGCGCCACTGTGTGGGTTCGCCCCCGACGCCGGCGCCCCTGCCGGCCCCCGGGTGTCCCCGCCGCGGGCCGGCGCCATGCGTCACCGGGGAGGCCGCGCGGCCTCTCCGGGGCCGTCACCTACGCGCTGAAGGAGTCCCCGCAGGAGCAGGTGCCGGTCGCGTTGGGGTTGTTGATCCGGAAGCCGCGCCGCAGCAGGCCGGTCTCGTAGTCGATCACCGAGCCCGTGACGTGGATCGCGCTCTTCAGGTCCATCAGCACGCGCACGCCGTTGACCTGGAGCTCGCGCTCCCCCTCGCGCGGGCGCTCGCCGCGCTCCAGCAGGTCGAGCTTGTACTCGAGCCCCGAGCACCCTCCCGCGAGGATGCGCAGGCGGATGCCCTCGTCGCGCCCGAGCCGCGCGGCCGACTGGCGCACGTAGGCCGCCGCGGAGTCGCTCAGCGCCACCAGGGCGTCCGTGCCACCGGCGCGCTGCGCCTCGCGTGCGGCGCGGGCCCGCGCCCGGGCCGCGGCCTTCTTCTCCTCGAGGGTGAGCGGACGCTCGGGGGCGGCCGGGACGGTCGCCGCGTCCGCGGCAGTGGCCTCAGCCATAGCCCATCACCTTCATCATGAAGCGGCCCTCCTCGGACATCATCTCGGGGGTCCACGGCGGATCCCACACCCAGTTGACGTCCACGCCCTTCACCCCGTCCAGGTCCTGCAGGGCCGCGCGGGAGTCGCCGAGGATCTGCTCGGTGAGGGGGCAGCCCATCGAGGTGAGGGTCATGTCGAGGGTCACGTTGCCCTCGTCGTCCTGCCGGACGTCGTAGAGCAGCCCGAGGTCGACGACGTTAATCCCCAGCTCGGGATCCTCGACCGTCTTCATCGCGCTGCGGATCTCCTCATCGGTGGCCATGTGGGTCCTCCGTGGTGGAGCGGTGGGTCTGCACGGCGTCCTTCAGCGCCATCCACGAGAGTAGCGCGCACTTCACCCGGGCCGGGTAGCGCGCCACGCCCTCCAGGGCGACGGCGTCGCCGAGCCGGTCCTCATCGGGTGCCTCGGCCGAGTGCATCACCTGGCGGAAGTGCTCCACCAGGGCCATCGCCTCGTCGACCGGCCGCCCCGTGACCGCCTCGCCCAGCATCGACGCGGAGCTCTGCGAGATGGAGCACCCCTCGCCCGTGTGGCCCAGTTCGGCGATGCGACCGTCCTCGATGCGCAGTTCCATGTGGATCTGGTCGCCGCACATCGGGTTGTTGTGGTCCACCGCCACGCTCGGCGCGTCCAGGTGCCCCCGGTGCCGCGGGCGGCGATAGTGGTCGAGGATGAGCTCCTGGTACAGGTCGTCGAGCCCGCCCATCAGCGCACGGCCATGAACTCACGGGCCCGCAGCAGCGAGGCGACCAGGGCGTCGACGTCCTCCGCGTCGTTGTAGACGTAGCCGCTGAGCCGCGCGGTGGCGCCCACGCCGAGCGCGCGCATGAGGGGCTTGGCGCAGTGGTGCCCGGCGCGCACGCAGACCCCGTCGCGGTCGACCAGCTGGGCGATGTCGTGCGGGTGCAGGTCCGGCAGGCTGAACGAGACCGGCGCCCCGCGGCGGGTGGGGTCGGACGGCCCGTGCACCACCAGACCGGGGATCTCGCGGAGCGCCTCCAGCGCGTGGGTGACGAGCGCCAGCTCGTGCGCGCGCACGGCCTCCAGCCCGACCCCGCGCAGGTAACGCGCGGCGGCGCCGAGGCCGACGGCCTCGGCGATGGGCGGGGTGCCCGCCTCGAACTTCCAGGGCAGGTCGGCCCAGGTGGACCCGTCGGCGCGAACATCCGAGATCATCTCGCCGCCGCCGAGGAAGGGCTCCATGGCGTCCAGCGTCTCCGGGCGGGCGGCCAGCACGCCGATGCCCGTGGGCCCCAGCATCTTGTGCCCCGTGAAGACGAGGAAGTCGCACCCCAGGTCGGTGAGGTCGACGGGCATGTGGGGGACGCTCTGCGAGGCGTCGGCGAGCACGAGGGCGCCCGCGTCGTGGGCCAGGCGGGCGATCGCCCCGACCGGGTTGATGGTGCCGAGCACGTTCGACACGTGGACGACGCCCACCATCCGCACCGGCTCGGTGCGGAGCATGCGCTCGAGCGACTCCAGGTCCAGCTCGCCCTCGGGCGTGACGGGGGTGAGGACGACGCGCGCCCCGGTGAGGTCCGCCACGATCTGCCAGGGCACGATGTTGCTGTGGTGCTCCATCTCCGTGAGCAGCACGACGTCGCCGGCCCGCAGGTTCCGCAGGCCCCAGGCGTAGGCCACCAGGTTGATGGCCTCGCTGGCGTTCTTGGCGAACACCGTGCCCTCGCGGGCGGCGCCGATGAGCCGCGCCACCTCGACGCGCGCGGACTCGTAGCGGTCGGTCGCCTCGGCGGCCAGCGCGTACACCCCGCGGTGCACGTTCGCGTTGGCCTCCCGGTAGTAGCGGTCCATCGCGTCGAGGACCGCCTGCGGCTTCTGGGAGGTGGCCGCAGAGTCGAGGTACACCAGCGGCGGGTCGCCCGCGCCCCGCCGGAGGATCGGGAAGTCCTCCCGCAGGACGCGCGCGTCGAGCACCGCGGCGGCCACCGGCGCTACGCCTGGGGCGCGGCGGCCGCCTCGGCGGCGCCGAACTCCACGTAGCCGTTCTCCTCGAGGTAGTCGGCGAGCTCCGGGCCGCCGGTGCGCGCGATGCGCCCCTCGAACATGACGTGGACGACGTCGGGCTGGATGTAGCGCAGGATCCGCGTGTAGTGGGTGATGATCAGCACCCCGAGGCCCGGCCCGCGCATGCTGTTGACGCCGCGGCTCACGACCTTGAGCGCGTCCACGTCGAGGCCGGAGTCGGTCTCGTCGAGCACGGCGAACTTCGGCTCCAGCATCGCCATCTGCAGGATCTCGTGGCGCTTCTTCTCGCCGCCGGAGAAGCCCTCGTTGAGGTACCGGTCGGTGAACGAGGAGTCGAACTCCAGCAGCTCGCTCTTCTGGCGGAAGAGCTTCATGAAGTCACGCGGGCTGATCTCCTCGCCGCGCACGGCGTTGAGCGAGGTGCGCAGGAAGTTCAGCACCGAGACGCCCGGCACCTCGACCGGGTACTGCATCGCCAGGAAGAAGCCGGCCTGGGCCCGCTCGTCGGCCTCCATCTCGGCCAGGTCCTGCCCGCCGAACAGCACCTGCCCGCCGGTGATCTCGTAGCGGGGGTGCCCGGCGAGCGCGTAGGCGAGGGTGCTCTTGCCCGAGCCGTTGGGGCCCATGAGCGCGTGCACCTCGCCCTGCGGGACCTCGAGGTCCACGCCCTTCAGGATGGGCTTGCCGTCGACGGCGACCTCGAGGCCCGAGATCTTCAGGATGGGATCGGCCATGGTGCTCCGGGTCAGCGGTGGATGGGATGGGGGTGGCTGGGGGTCGGGTCGACCAGGACCCGCCCGTCGCTCACGGCGACGCGGAAGGTGGGCAGCGGCCGGCTGGCCGGCGGCGTCAGCGCCTCGCCCGTGACGACCGAGAACAGCGCGCCGTGGCGCGGGCACTCGATGGCGTCGCCGTCGACGAAGCCGCCGGACAGCGACTCCAGCGCGTGCGTGCAGACGTCGTGCACCGCGTGGACGCGGCCGTCGACGTTGACCAGGCACACGGGCGTGCCCTCCACGTCCACGCGCAGCGTCCCCCCGGCGGGGACCGCGTCCTCGGCGGCGACGTCGATCACGAGGCGCGCGCCTCCTCGCCCACGGGGACCTCCAGCTTGCGGGCGACGGCCCGCTCCAGGTCCTCGCGCACCTCGTCCAGGCGCACCTGCTCCAGCACCTCCTGCAGGAAGCCCAGCACGATCAGCTGCTTGGCCACGCCCTCGGGCACCCCGCGCGAGCGCAGGTAGAACAGGTGCTCGTCGTCGACCCGGCCGACCGCCCCGGCGTGCGAGCACTTCACCTCGGCCGTCTCGATCTCGAGGAACGGGATCGTGTCGGCGCGGGCCCCCTCGTTGAGCACGAGGTTGCGGTTGGTCTGGTACGCGTCGGTGCCCGGCGCGCCCGGGGGCACCACCAGGTTGCCGAAGAAGACCGTGTGGGCGCGGTCCTTGAGAGCGCCCTTGTAGAGCAGGTTCGAGTAGGCGTTGGGCGCCTCGTGGCGCGAGACGACCCGGTGCTCGAAGTGCTGATCGCCCCCGGCGAAGAACAGGCCGAGCGCGCGGGCGTCGGCGCCGGGGCCCACGCAGCGCATGGTCGGCTCGACGCGCAGCACGTCGCCGCCGAGCGACACGACCACCGAGCGCACCCGGGCGTCACGGCCGGCGGTGGCGGTGAGCATCGCGTGATGGCGCACGCCGCCGCCCCAGCCCAGCACGCTGACGTGCTCGAGCTCGCCGCCCTGCTCCACCACCAGCTCGGTGGCGGTGGACACCACCACCTGCCCGGGCAGGTCGGGGGAGGCGCAGCGGTCGACGACCGTCGCCCGAGCGCCCTCGGCGACCACCACGAGCGTGCGGCTGAAGACCCGGCCCTGCGACCCCGTGAGGGTGAGCAGGGTCTCGACGGGCAGCGTCACCTCGACGCCGCGCGGCACGTAGACGAAGGTCCCCGCCTCCCAGCGCGCCGCGTTGAGGGCCCCCGGGCGGTCGGCGAAGCCGATGAGCCGGTACAGGTGCGCGCGCACCAGGTCCTCGTGCGCGATCAGGGCCTGCCCGAGCTCCATCGCGATGACGCCCTCGGGCAGCGCGGTGGACTCCGGCGCCGACGGCGCGCCGTCGGCGAACACGAACCGCGCCGCGCGCTCGCCCGTGGGGGGCGGGGCGACGAGGCCCACCGGTCCCGGGGCGGCCTGCTCGGCGCCGTCCAGGCCCAGGTCGGCCGGGGGCGTGAACCGCCACTCCTCCTCGCGGCCGGTGAGCCCGGGGAGGGTGTCGAGGGCGGCCGCGGCGGAGGCGCGGGCCTCCGCCGCCCAGCCGGTCGCGCCCTCAGCCAATGGAGCCCTCCATCTGCAGCTCGATCAGCCGGTTGAGCTCCACCGCGTACTCCATGGGCAGCTCCTTGGCGATGGGCTCGATGAACCCGCGCACGATCATCGCCATGGCCTCCTCCTCCGAGAGCCCGCGGCTCATGAGGTAGAAGATCTGGTCGTCCGCGACCTTGGACACCGTGGCCTCGTGGCCGACGGAGGTGTCCTCCTCCTGGATGTCCATGTACGGGTACGTGTCGGACCGGCTGTCCTCGTCGAGCAGCAGGGCGTCGCAGACCACGCTGGCCTTGGCGCGGCGGGCGCCGGGCTCCACCTGGACCAGGCCGCGGTACGAGGTGCGGCCGCCGCCCTTGGAGATCGACTTGCTGACGATCGTCGAGGACGTGTCGGGCGCCACGTGCACCATCTTGGCGCCGGCGTCCTGGTGCATGCCCTCGGAGGCGAACGCCACCGACAGCACCTCGCCCCGGGCGCCGCGGCCCTTCAGCCACACCGCCGGGTACTTCATGGTGACCTTGCTGCCGAGGTTGCCGTCGACCCACTCCATGGTGGCGTCCTCGTGGCAGACCGCGCGCTTGGTGACCAGGTTGTAGACGTTGGTCGACCAGTTCTGGATCGTCGTGTACCGGCAGCGCGCGCCGCGCTTGACGATGATCTCCACGACCGCGGAGTGCAGCGAGTCGGACGAGTACACGGGCGCCGTGCAGCCCTCGACGTAGTGCACGAAGGAGCCGGGCTCGCAGATGATGAGCGTCCGCTCGAACTGGCCCATGTTCTCCTGGTTGATCCGGAAGTAGGCCTGGAGCGGGATCTCCACCTCGACGCCCTCCGGGACCCAGATGAACGAGCCGCCGGACCACACCGCGCTGTTCAGCGCGGCCAGCTTGTTGTCACCGGGGGGGATCACCGTGGCCCAGTGCTCCCGGAACAGGTCCGGGTGCTCGCGCAGCGCCGTGTCGGTGTCGCAGAAGATGACGCCCTTCTTCTCCAGGTCCTCGCGGATGGAGTGGTAGACGACCTCGCTCTCGTACTGGGCCGAGACGCCGGAGAGGTACTTCTGCTCGGCCTCGGGGATGCCCAACCGGTCGAACGTGTTCTTGATGTCCTCGGGGACCTCGTCCCAGTTGCGCCCCTGCTTCTCCGACGCGCGGATGAAGTAGTAGATGTCCTGGAAGTCGATGGGATCCAGGTCCGCGCCCCAGGTGGGCATGGGCTTGCGGCCGAAGATCTCCAGCGACCGCAGGCGGAACTTCGTCATCCACTCGGGCTCGTCCTTGAGCGCCGAGATCTCACGGACGACGTCCGCGCTGAGGCCCTTCTTGGGGGTGAAGACGTGGTTCGCGGGATCGTGCCAGCCGAACTTGTACTGGCCCATCCCCTCCAGCTCGGGCGGCGTGGTCGTGGACACGGTCCCTCCTGCGTCGGGCGTGATCGAGGCACCTCCCGGGGAGCGACGGGGCGCGTCCGGGTCTCGCGTGGCTCTTTAGGATATATCCGTGACCGGAAAGCGGAAGGGGGAGGCGGGGCGCGGCGACAGGGTGGGCGTCGCGCGTCCGCCGCACCCGGGTGGGCCGGCCGGCCGGTGGTACCCTGGCACACGCGCGCGGCGGACGTCGCGCCGACGGGGGGACGTCACATGAGCGAGACGACGGGCATCGTCGCCGCGGGGGCGGATCGCAGCGAGGAGGAGATCTCGCGCCTGGCGACGGCGCTCGGGGATCCCACGCGCCGGCGGGTCTTCTTCGCCGTCCGCCAACTCGGTCGCCTGGTGAGCAAGGACGAGGTCGCCGCCGAGGTCGGCATCGACCGGCGCCTGGCCGCCCACCACCTCGACAAGCTGGTCGCCCAGGGGTTCCTGGAGGCCGAGTTCCACCGCCGCACCGGCCGCGAGGGGCCGGGCGCCGGGCGGCCGGCCAAGCACTACCGGCTCGCCGAGGACGAGCGGGCGGTCGCGCTGCCCGCGCGGCACTACGAGCTGCTGGCGTCGCTGCTGCTGAAGGCCGCGGCCGACGACTCGCGCGCGCCCGGTGACGTGCTGGAACGCGTGGGGTACGAGTTCGGCTTCGGCGTCGGCCAGGCGGAGGCCGAGGCCGGCCGCGCCCGGCCGGGACGCGCCGAGGTGGACGCCGTCGCCGAGGTGGTGTCGCTGCTGTCGCGCTACGGCTTCGCGGCGCGCTCGGAGGGCACGCGCACCATCCGCGCCTGCGCGTGCCCCTTCGAGGAGCTCGCCAAGGCCGACCCGGGCCGCGTCTGCGCGCTCGACCGCGCCATCTGGCGGGGCATGCTCGCCGCCTTCGACACGCGGGCCACGCTGGACGTGTCGCGCAGCCGTGCGCGCGGCGACGAGGCCTGCGTGGCCGAGGTCGCCTCCGGCACCGCCTCCTAGCGGCCCTCCGAGAACAGCTCGTCGAGGCGCGTCAGCTCGTCCTCGGCCACGTGCCGGGGGGCGCCGGCGAGGATTCCCGCGATGTTGCGGAAGGGCGCGCCGATGTGCAGGCCGCTGCCGTCGATGGTGAAGTCGCGGATGCGCCGGTCGTGCGGCGAGCCGCGCATCTTCAGCACCATCAGTCCCCGTCGCATCTCGCCGCCCATCTCCACGTAGCGCAGCAGGATCACCGTGTCGGTGATCGACGAGATGTGGGCCTCGGTGACCGACCCGCCGCCGATCAGGGTCGGGGTCGTCGCGGTGAAGAGGGCGTTGATCTCCTGCTGCTTGATGTAGGCGGTGATCCCGAAGACGAACTCCCGGAAGGCGCGCGGGGTCGCCAGGCGCTCCAGCGCCGACAGGCCGTCGATGGCGACCCGCCGGGGCCGGTACCGCTCGATGAGGTCACGCATTCGGATGAGGTGGTCCTCGAGCCCGGCGGCGTCGGGGTACTCGCACACCATCCGCAGCAGCCCGCGCTCCTCGAGGTCGCGGAAGCCGATGCCCCAGCCGCCCGCGTTGCGCAGCAGCTGCTCGCGGCTCTCCTCGAACGCGAACAGCAGCACCCGCTCGTCCGCCGCCGCGCCCGCCTGGGCGTAGTGCGCCGTGAGCAGCGTCTTGCCCGTGCCCGTGGCGCCCGACGCGAGCACGATGGAGTCCCGGAAGAACCCGCCGCCGCACATGTCGTCCAGCACGTCATTGCCCGACGACAGCCGTACGGACGTGGACGTCCCCCGCAACCCCTCCTCCTGGAAGAGGGGGATCAGCACGATGCCCTGGCCGGGCAGCACCGAGAAGGGGTATTCGCCCTTGCGGTGCGAGGCGCCCCGGAACTTCAGCACCTCCATCGTGCGCCGCCGCTTCTCGCCCTCCATCGCGTTGCGGATGACCAGCACGTTGTCGGTGATGAACTCCTCGATGTCGTAGCGCGACAGCGGCCCGTCGTCCGAGGCGCGCTCGGCGGTGAGCACCGCGGTGACGCCCAGGCCCTTGAGGCGCGTCACCATGCCGAACAGCTCGTGGCGGATGGTCGCCGTGTCGGGCATCTGGGCGAAGACGGCGCCGAGGGAGTCGACCGCCACGCGCTCGGCGCCCACCGTCTGCACCGCGTGCTCGATGCGCGCCATCATCGCGCCCAGGTCGAATTCGCCCGCGAGCTCGGCCGGCGCCTCCGGCTGCGGGGACGCGTCCACGAAGCGCCAGCGCCCCTCCTGCTCCCAGCGCGCGATGTCCCAGCCGAACGCGGCCATGTTACGCCGGATGTCCTCGGGCGTCTCCTCGAAGGTGACGAACACGCCGTGCTCGCCGACGCCCACGCCCGCGGCCAGGAACTGGCACGCGAACACGGTCTTGCTGCTTCCCGCCGTGCCGCTGACGAGCGTGGTGCGCCCGCGGGGCAGGCCCCCCTCGAAGATGTAGTCGAGCCCGCCGACGTGGGTCGGCAGCTTCTCGACACCCGCGTGCGGCCTCGTGTTCATGCGCCCGCCGCCGACAGCCCGAGACCGCGCAGGACGCGCTCCCGGTCGGACAGGTCGCCGATGACGCGCAGCTGCGGCGGCGGCGCGTCGCGCACCAGGGTGGGCGTGGCGACGATCCTGCGGTCCTCCGCCTCCTGGGGGCGCTCGAGGACGTCGACGATGTGCACGGTGGAGAGGCCGTCCAGGTCCGTGTCGCAGAGCGCGCGGAGGTTACGTATCGCACGTTCGGAGCGCAGGCTCCTGCCCGCCACGAACAGGGTGAGCCGGATGGGGCCGCTCACCGGTGCGCCCCGGCTCCGCGGGCCCGGCCGCCGTCCCCGTCGGCCGCCGGCATCGCCCCCGGGACGAGCCCCCGACGGCGGTAGTGGTCGGCGAGCTCGCCCATCAGCCGCAGCAGCGCCCAGCGCGACTCCTCGCGCCGCGCCTTCGCACCCCCGGGTGCCAGCCCGTCGGGCTCCCGCTCCAGCGCCGTGCGGTGCACGTCCACGATGTCGCGGGGGGCGGCGCCGGCCCGGCCCAGGTCGGCCGCGAGGTCGGTCAGCACGCGCTCCTGCGGCTCGGGCGCGTCGAAGGCGCGGTCGCGCCACGCCCGGTCGATGTGCGCGGCGTAGCGACGCACGGCGGCGGCGAACACGTCGGGCGCCTCGTCGCGCAGCGGGTTGCCCTCGAGCAGGTCGGAGGCCCGCCGCATGGGCGACCCCGCCCCCTGCAGCCGCTCCAGCGCACGCATCTCGTGCAGGTGGTCCGCCTCCGCCTGGAGCGCGGTCACGCGGTTGAGCAGCCGCTGCCGCTCGATGGCGTACTGCACGCTGCGCCACACCGGCGCCGGCGTCGGATCGCCCTTGGTGAGGTAGTCCTGCGCCCCCCGCCGCAGCGCGTCGCGGGCGAGGCCGTCGTCCTGCAGGCCCGTCAGCACGACGACGGGGACTCCGGGGGCGACCCGGCGCACCCGGTCGATCGTCTCCAGGTGGTCGGAGTCGGGAAGGGTCAGGTCGAGCAGCACCGCGTCGTAGTCCGCGGTGCGCAGGGCGTGGACCCCGGCCGCGAGCGTCGGGACCCGCGCGACGTCGACGCGTGGCCGGATCTGTGCGGCCACCTCGGCGGTGATCAGCTCGGCGTCGCCGTCGTCGTCCTCGACCAGGAGGACGCGCACCCGTGCCGGGGCGGTCCCATCGGGCATGCGCCCAGGATAGTCCGGCGGGGCGGGGGACCGCGCGGGATCCGCCTATAGACTCCCCCGCATGCCGACGCCGGAGCTGATCGAGGTGATCGAGGGCCCGGAGCGCGGGCTGCGCTTCGCCATCCAGGGCGACGACGCCCGCATCGGGCGCGACCCGTCCGACTGCGAGCTGGTGCTCACCGACCCGCGCGTGTCCCGGCGCCACGCCCGGCTGTGGGTCGAGGGCGGGCTGCTCATGATCGAGGACCTCGGCTCCACGGCGGGGACACTGGTGCAGGGCGACCCCGTCGAGCGCCCGCGGGCGCTGCGCACGGGCGACCGCATCCTGCTGGGCGCCAGCGAGCTGCAGGTGCTGTGGGTGCCGGCGCCCGCGGCGACCATGATCGGCCAGATCCCCCCCGAGCTCCGGGATCTGGC
>DATMJR010000131.1:0-8194 GCA_035553775.1 Miltoncostaeaceae bacterium
TTCTCGCGCAGCCGCTCGGCGAAGCGGGCCAGCACGAGGTCGCCGATCTGATGCCCGTGCACGTCGTTGACCCGCTTGAAGTGGTCGAGGTCGAGGAGCGCGAGGGCGAGGGGGGCGTCGTCGTAGCGTTCGGTCCGGGCGGCCTCCTGGGCGAGCCGCTCGTCGAAGGCGCGCCGGTTGGCGAGGCCGGTGAGCGGATCCGTGGACGCCTGGGCCAGCAGGCGCGCGCGCGTCTTCGCGTTGCGGATGGCCATGCCGACCAGGGCGGCGAACTCGTCCAGGCGGCGCTCGGAGTCGGCCGGAAGCCCCTCCGCCTCCGTCGTCGTGGCGCAGATGGCGCCCCAGGTGTCGTCGCCCATCCGAACCGGGGCGGCCACCGCCGCCCGCCAGCCCAGGCGGCGCACGCGCACCCACACCGGGTCGCCGGCCCGGGGCGTGCGGTAGTCCACGCGCACGGGGCGGCCGGCCCGCACGGCGGCGGACAGGCCCACGCCCGACGAGAGCGGGACCCGGTCGGAGGCGGGGGGCGACTGCCCCGCGGCGCACACGATCTCCAGCTGCTCGCCCTCGAGCCGCGCGATCGCCGAGGAGTACGTGCGGCGGGAGCAGGCGGCCCGGCGCCGGGTCGCGGAGGCCGTCGCGGCCGACGCACCCCTCGACGAGATCTTCCGCCTCGCGGCCTCCGAGGCCCGTGAGCTGCTCGGCGTGGAGCTCGGGATGATCGCCCGGCTCGAGGGCGAGCAGCTCGAGATCGTCTGCACCGCGGGGCAGTCGCCCCCCGCCTCGGACCGGGTCCCGATCTCCTCGGGCGTGGGCCTGTCGGCGGCGGTGCGCGCCGGCCGGCCGGTGCGCGTGGACTACCGGAGGCCGCAGGCCGGCGACCCCGTGTGGGTGCGCGTCCGCCGCCTGGGCTGGCGGGCGGCGGTGGCCGCCCCGGTGCGCATGGGCGAGGACACCTGGGGGGCGATCTGCGCCACCACGACCGACGCGGAGGGGCTGCCGGCCGACGCCGAGCGCCGCCTCGACGAGTTCGCCGCCCTGGTCGGCATGGCGATCCGCAACGCGAAGACGCGCGCACGCCTGCTGGCCCAGGCCTCCACGGACCCGCTCACCGGCGTCGCCAACCGGCGTGCCTTCGACGAGCGGCTCACGCAGGAGGCCGCCCGGACGGCGCGCTACGACGACGCCCCGCTCGCCCTCGCGCTCCTCGACCTGGACCACTTCAAGCGGGTCAACGACGTGCACGGGCATCAGACGGGCGACCTCGTGCTGGCACGCTTCGCCGAGCGGCTTCGCGAGAACGCGCGCCCGTCGGACCTGGTGGCCCGGCTGGGCGGCGAGGAGTTCGCCTGGCTGATGCCCCGCACCGACCTGCACGGGGCGGTGGCCGCCTGCGGCCGCCTGCTGGAGCAGATCGGCACCGGGGATGCCGCGGACGGCCTTCCCCGCGTGACGTTCTCGGCGGGCGTCGCGGCCTGGGACGACTCCGGCGCGGCGGCGATGCACGCCCGCGCCGATCAGGCCCTCTACCGCGCGAAGGCCGCGGGACGGGCCCGGGTGTTCGGCTCGCTGCCGCCCGACAGCCGTGAGCGCGCCGGCGTGGAGGCCTGACCCGGGGTCAGCCGGGCGGCGACGCCGACGCCGCCGGGTCCGTCGCGCGCAGGTACCGCAGGTTCATGGAGACGATGCCGGCGGCGATGGCGACCACCACGAGCGCAAGGGCGCCGTGCAGCGCTCCGACCCACTCGTTGCCGTCGGACTCCGCGAAGGCGATCTGCACCGTGCCGATGATGGGAAGGGCGGCGGCGTGGCCGATCCATCCCCAGCGGATGCGCCAGAAGGCGACGAGCGCCGCCAGCAGCACCAGCACCTCGAGGCCGTGGACGATGCCGCCCACGTCCTGATGCGCGCTCAGCGCGTCGGTGTTGCCGCCCAGGATGTAGGCGCTGATGAGGTAGACCTGCACGAAGACGCCCACCACGACGAGCGCGGCGAGCACCAGCTCGATCCAGACGAAGGCACGGCGCATGGGCGGCACCCTAGTGGGCGGGCGACGCCTCCGGGAGGGGCCCGCGCTGCGACGGCAGCGCGGTCGGGCGGGGCGCGTCCGGCAGCACGTGGCCGCGGATGCCGAGATCGCAGGCGGCGTAGCCCCAGTCGAGCAGGGCCTCCTGGACGTCGTCGGGCAGTGCGGCCAGGCGCGTGGGCACCACGCGCGCCCGGGAGACGGCGTCGGACGCCGGCAGCAGCGGGTCCGGCACCGGGAAGTGGGACGGGGTGCTGCGGATGCTCCAGTACGCACCGTCGCGGACGCCGGCGCGGAAGCCCTCCACCAGCTGCCGCCGGCGCAGGCTCCTGACCTGGCCGTCGATCACCTGGGTCACGCGCACCATCTGACGCGCCCAGTCGGCGGGCACGTCCGGGGCCGCGGCGAGCATGCCGCCCCCGTCCGAGACGAGCAGGGTGCGGCACCGCTTCCAGGCGGTCTCCAGGCCGAGGTTGTCGTAGACGCCGCCGTCCGAGAGCGTGACCTCCTCCCGGTAGCGGGCGCCGGTGAGGTCGGCCACCTCCCCGAACTCGCCCGCGTCCGGCGCGTACGCGCCGGGGTCGACGCGCAGGCGCTGCGGCGACAGGAAGGGCGGGAAGGCGCTCGACGCGGCGACCGCCCGCGCCAGGCTCACCCGGGGTGCGGGCACCCGGCCCACCCGGTAGTCCGCCATCTCGCGGCGGGAGAAGCGCCACAGCACGCCCGACTCCAGGTTGGTGGCGTTGAGCACCACGCGGGGCCGGTCGGGCAGGTCCTGCAGGGTGGGCTCCGATCCCGGACGACCCGTCCAGGGCGACGGCGCCGGCGGGCCGAACAGGTGCCGTCGGTAATGGTCGGCCAGGTGCACGTTGACCGCGCCGGGGGCGACGGCGCCGAGCACGATCGCCGGCACGTCCACGGTGCTCCGGGCCAGCGCCCGCAGGGGCGCGACGACCTCGGCGGCGAGGTTGCGCGCG
The DNA here is from genome assembly GCA_035553775.1 of Miltoncostaeaceae bacterium. Taxonomy (GTDB): domain Bacteria; phylum Actinomycetota; class Thermoleophilia; order Miltoncostaeales; family Miltoncostaeaceae; genus DATMJR01. Next base: position 3,004 of record DATMJR010000131.1, read on the forward strand.
ACGCCGGCGCGGAATTCGAGGCGGGCCCACCGCCACCCGAGCACCGCGGCGGTGACGGCGCCGCCGGACACGGCCGAGACCCGGTCGACGCGCGACAGCAGGCCCAGCTCGTTGAGCCGCAGCAGCGCCCCCGCGTGGAAGAGCATCGCGCGGTAGCCGCCGCCCGACAGGCACAGGCCGACCGTCTCGTCCGGGGCGTCGGCGTCGCGCTCGCCGGCGAGCAGGTGGACCGGCGCGTAGGCGAGGGCCGCGCGGGCGGCCTGAGCGGGCGGCGGGTCCGCGGCGGTCACCCCCGGATGCTACGGCGCCCCCCGGCCCGGACGCGAGGTCCGGACCGGGCGCCCCGCCCCGGACGGTGGTGCCGGGGCGGGCGTCCGACGACGCGCTACAGGCTGATCGCGTCCCGCTGGCCGGAGACCTCGATCGCCATCTCGGTGACGACCGACTTGGCGTCGCCGAACACCATGAGCGTCTTCGGGTTGAAGAAGAGCTCGTTCTCGATGCCCGCGAAGCCGGCGCGCATCGAGCGCTTCACGACCATGACCGTCTGCGCCTGGTCGACGTTCAGGATCGGCATGCCGTAGATGGGGCTGCTCTGGTTGTGCCGCGCCGCCGGGTTGACGACGTCGTTGGCGCCGAGGACCAGCACGACGTCCACCTGCGGGAAGTCGCCGTTGATCTCGTCCATGTCGAGCAGCTTGTCGTAGGGCACGTTCGCCTCGGCGAGCAGCACGTTCATGTGGCCCGGCATGCGACCCGCCACGGGGTGGATGGCGTAGCGGACCTCCACGCCCTCCTTCTCGAGGGCGTCCGCCAGCTCGCGCACCTTGTGCTGCGCCTGCGCCACCGCCATGCCGTAGCCGGGGACGATCACGACGCTGCGGGACATCTTCATGATCTCCGCGGCCTCGTCCACGCCGGCGGAGCGCACCTGGCCCTGCTCGCCGCCCTCCACCGCGGCCGTCTCGTCGACGGCGCCGAAGGCCCCGAACATCACGTTGCGGAACGAGCGGTTCATCGCGCGGCACATGATGATCGCGAGGATCAGGCCGGCGGTACCGTCCAGGGCGCCCGCCACGATCAGCAGCTTGTTGTTGAGCACGAAGCCCAGCGCCGCGGCCGACAGACCCGCATAGCTGTTGAGGAGCGCGATGACCGTCGGCATGTCCGCGCCGCCGATGGGGATGATCAGCGTGACGCCGATCACCAGCGCCAGCAGCGCAAGGACCGGCACCAGGACCTCGTGGTCCTGGGGGCGGATCATCATCCAGATCACGAGGGCCACGGCGAGGCCGATGGCGACGAAGTTCACGTAGTTCTGGCCGGGGAAGATGATCGGCCGCTGCGGGAGCTTCTCGTGGAGCTTGCCCGCCGCCATCAGGGAGCCGGTGAACACCAGGCCACCGAGGATGACCTCGGCGCCGAGCACGCCCAGCTCGAACTCGTTGTAGACGTCCCAGTTCTGGAAGTACTTGGTGACGCCGAGGCAGGCCACGGCGAGCGCGCCGAAGGCGTGCGAGAGCGCGATCCGCTGCGGCATCGCGGTCATGGGCACCTTCAGGCCGAGCGGGATGCCGATGGCGATGCCGATGAGCAGCGCGAGCGCGATCAGCGCCCAGCCCGAGTCGGTGTAGCCGGGGATGAACAGCGTGGCGACGATCGCCAGGCCGAAGGCGAGCTCGCCGGCGATGATGCCCCGGCGGGCCGTGTTGGCGGCCGTCATCCACTTGAGGGAGAGGGCGAAGCCGACGACGGCGACCAGGTAGGTCAGCTGGATGAGGTTGTCCCTCACGACGCGCTCCCCTCGGTCGCGGCGGCCTTCGGCCGCTCCGGCCGCTTGAACATCTTCAGCATCTTGTCGGTGATCAGGAAGCCACCGACGGCGTTGATGGTGGACGCCACGACGGCGATGAAGCCGAGGATCTTGGCGTACGTCTCGTCGGAGGTGCCCAGGATCACCAGGGACGCGACCAGGGCGATGGCCGAGATCGCGTTGGTGAGCGCCATCAGCGGCGTGTGCAGCAGCTTGGGGACCTTGCGGATCAGCTCGAAGCCGAGGAAGCCGCCAAGGACCAGCACGAACAGGTTCGTGATGATCGTGTCGGCGCTCATCCGGCCACCTCCTCAGGCGTCTCGGCCGGCGCGGGGTCCGGCTCCGGGGCGGGCATGGGGTCGAGGCCGAGCATCTCGCGGACGCGGGCGTTCACGACCTCGCCGCCGTGGGCGACGCGTGACTCCCGGACGATGTCGTCCTCGACGGTCGGGTTGACGGCGCCGTCCTTGAGCATGAGCCCGAGGAAGTTGGCGACGTTCTTGGCGTACATGAGCGACGCGTGCGCGGGGATGGTGCCCGGCAGGTTGACCGGCCCGATCACCGAGACGCCGCCGACGTCGACGGTCTCGCCGGCGACGGTGGCCTCGCAGTTGCCGCCCTGCTCGGCGGCCAGATCGACCACGACCGAGCCCGGCGACATGCCGCGCACCATCTCCTCGGTGACGATCACCGGGGCCTTGGCGCCCTGCACCTGGGCGGTGGTGATCACGACGTCGCTGCCGGCGACGGTCTTGGCGAGCAGCTCGCGCTGCTTGCGGAGCGTCTCCTCGGACAGCTGCTGGGCGTAGGCGCCGGAGCCGGGGCCCTCCTGCCCGGTCTCGAGGGGCAGCTCGACGAACCGGGCGCCGAGGCTCTGCACCTCCTCCTTCACCGCCGGCCGCACGTCGTACGCCTCCACGACGGCGCCGAGGCGGCGCGAGGTGGCGATCGCCGACAGGCCGGCCACGCCCGCGCCGACCACGAAGACCTTGGCCGGCGGGATGGTGCCCGCGGCCGTCGTCAGCAGCGGGAACATCTTGGGCATGTTCGAGGCCGCCAGCAGCACGGCCTTATAGCCGGCGACGTTGGCCTGCGACGACAGGACGTCCATCGACTGGGCGCGGCTGGTGCGCGGCACCAGCTCCAGGGCGAAGAGCGTCGCCCCCCGCCCGGCGACCTGCCGGGACACCTCGGGCGTGGCGAACGGCGCCGCCATCCCCACGACCACCTGCCCGGAGCGGAGCTGGTCGAGGCCCGCCTCGGGCGTGACGCGGACCATCGCCACGACGTCCGCGCCCAGCGCGTCCGCGCGCGAGCCGATCTCCGCGCCCTTGTCCACGTACGCCTGGTCGGTGAAGCCGGCGGCCGCGCCGGCCCCGGACTCGACGACCACGCGGGCCCCGGCCTTGACCAGGGCCGGCAGCGCGGCCGGCGACATCGCGACCCGCCGTTCCCCCTCGAGCACCTCCCGCGGTACGCCCACGGTGACGGCGGTGCCGGACGCCGTGCTCATGCGCACCCGTCCTGGATCGTCGGCGGAACGTGGGGCGCCGGGGGGGTTCCCGGCGGGCGACACGTCTTCGGCATCGGCAGGTTCCTCGGTGGTGGGGGCCGCGGCGCCCGGGATGCGGGCGGCGCGCCTGTGGGTCGGCGTACGTGCGAGACGGTGCGCCGGATGCCCGTGTACGCAGCGACCCCGGCCGCCCCCCAGGGGTGGCCTCGCGCGCGCCTCGACATGGACCCCGACCCGTCCCGCGGAAGCATCCCCGCACGGGACATGCGATTTCAAGGTCGGAGCGTCCTCTCTGCGCGCGCGGGGGGCGCCATCCGGCCCTCGGAGGCCGGATGGCGGCGGGTGCGCCCCCCTCGCGGGAGGGTGGCGGCCCCCGGCGCGCGCGCCGCCTCCTCCGGGGGGCGGACCGCTCGCGCTGCACGGCACGGCCCCGCCGCGGGCCGCGTCCGCCCGCGGCCGCCGGACCGCCGGACACGGCGGGCAGGGCGGCGGGTGGTCGCGCGCCTCCGCCGGAGGGACGGCGGGATACGGTCGCCGCGCCCGGGGCGACCGGGCCCCCAGGGCCGGTCCCGGCGAACGGCGGCGCCCGCGCCGACCCGGCGCCCGGACGCGCGCCGGGCGTCAGGCGGCGGTGGCCGCGGCCTCCGCGACCGCCGCCGGCACCACCACGACCGGGACCGGGGCATTGGCCGCGAGCTCGCCGGAGACCGTCCCCAGCACGGCCGCCCGGAGCGGGCCCCGCCCCCGGGAGCCGGTGACCAGCATCAGCACGTCGGGCGCCGCGGCCCGCTCCCGCAGGGCCGTGCCGGGCTCCCCGAACAGGACCTCGGCGTCCGCCTCCTCGCAACCCGCCCGCCAGGCGACCTCGGCGAGCAGCGCCCGCGCCTGCGACTCGCGCATGCGGCGCAGCTCGCCGGCCGGGTCCTGCAGCGCGGCCGAGCTCGTCGCCCGCGGCGTTCGTGCGGCCGACGTGTCGGTCACGTGGGCCAGCGCCAGCCGAGCGCCGAGCGCCTGGGCGAGGGTGGCCGCGCAGCGCGCGACGGCGACGGCCGCGGGCGATTCGTCCACGGCCGCCACCACCACGCTCTCCGGGGCCTCCGCCCTCACGCCCGGGAGGTCGATCCGCCGCCGATCAGACGGCCGATCACCAGGGCGCCGGCGACCACGACCACCGCCGCGATCACGAGCCCCCAGAACGCCGCCTCGAGCAGCGTGCCGATTCCGAAGATCGCGATCAGCGCGACCAGGACGATGAGCCACAGCACGGGGACCCCTTTCGTCGATTGAGGTGTCGATCTGGTTCCCCGCGCCGTATCCCCGACCCTGGGTGCCGCACCCCATCCCGGCGTCGGGGGCCCGCCAGCGGGCGCTGCAGGCCCCCTCTGCCGGATCAGGCGGCGTCGAAGGGCGGCGGCCCGAGGATGCGCAGGCCGGTCGCCGCCGCCGCCGCCATCATCCGCGCGGGGTCGACCGGCCTGTCCGCCGCCGCGGCGTCCCCGGGGGGGATCTCCTCGCCGGCGAGGGCGAAGAAGCGCTCGTGGCCCGCCGGGCCGACGATGTCGACGAGCAGCGCCTCGGGCGTGTCGACCCGGAAGGCGTGCGGCACGCCCCGCGGCAGGAAGACGACGTCCCCGGCGCCGGCCCTCAGGGTCGTGTCGCCGCGCAGGACGGTGATGGCGCCCTCCAGGACGAGGAAGGTCTCGTCCTCGGCGTCGTGGACGTGCAGCGGGGTGGCGGTGCCGTCCGGCAGGCGCTGCTCCAGCACCGCCTGGCGGCCCTCCGTGGCCGCGCCGTCCAGCAGCACGGTGACGACGCCTCCCAGGAAGGCGTAGCGGCGGGGCGCGGCGGTGGGGGCGGAGGTGGTC
>DATMJR010000132.1:0-5407 GCA_035553775.1 Miltoncostaeaceae bacterium
GGATCGGGGCGGGTGAACCACGATCAGGAGGGCGGCGATGCAGCTCCAGGTCAAGGGCAAGAACATGCCGGTCACCGATGCGCTGTTCGAGCACGCCGAGCGCAAGCTCCAGCGCCTCACCAGGGTGCTGCCACCCTGGGACGAGGCCGCGCTCGTCGAGCTGGAGCTCTCCGTGGAGCGGAACCCCAAGATCGACCGGTCGCAGGTGGCGGAGATCACGGTGCGCACCAAGGGGCCCGTGCTGCGGGTGCGTGAGGGCGCCCAGGACATGTACCTGGCGATCGATCAGGCCGCCCGCAAGCTGGAGCGCCAGGCGGTGCGGTACCGGGAGCGCCGCCGCCGTCACCGGTCGCCCCACGAGGGCGAGCCGCCGCCGCCCGCGGTGCTCGACGACGCCCTCCCGGGCGGCTCCGCGCCCGACGACGGCACCACACCGTCGGCCGACGCGGCCCCCCGGCTGGTCAAGACCAAGACCTTTCCGCTCAAGCCCATGTCCGCCGACGAGGCGGCGCTCCACATGGACATGCTGCACCACGACTTCTACGTGTTCCGCAGCAGCGACACCGGCGAGGTCAACGTGGTCTACCGCCGGCGCGACGGCGACTTCGGGCTCATCGAGCCGGACTGACCGCGACCGGGCGTCCCGGGCGCGTGGCGGCGCGGCGTGGCCGCGCGCGGCGCGCCCGGTGGCCGCACGCGCCCCGCGGCGGGGCGGGCGGCACTCGACTCCTCGGCCCGGCCGCCGATGGGGTGGTTGCTACGATCGACGGCTGAACCCCGTCCCGCGCGTCACCTCGTCCGCGACCGCAGAGGCCCCATGTCCACGGATCTGATCAACCGCGTCCTCCGCATCGGGGAGGGCCGGCAGATGAAGCAGATGCAGGCCCGGGTGGCCGCCATCGGCAAGCTCGAGCCGGAGATGGAGGGCCTCTCCGACGAGGAGCTGCGCGGCCGCAGCGACACGCTGCGGGAGCGGGCGCAGGGCGGCGAGGAGCTGGACGACCTGCTGGTGGAGGCCTTCGCGCTGGTGCGCGAGGCCGGCCGGCGCAGCCTGGGCATGCGGCTGTACGACGTGCAGCTCATCGGGGCCCAGGTGCTCCACTCGGGGAAGATCGCCGAGATGAAGACCGGTGAGGGCAAGACCTTCGCCTGCGTCCCCGCCGTGTACCTCAACGCGCTCCTCGGGCGCGGGGTGCACCTGGTCACGGTCAACGACTACCTCGCCAGCCGCGACGCCGAGTGGATGCGCCCCGTCTACGAGGCGCTGGGCATCCGGGTGGGCGTCATCGCGTCCATGATGGATCCCGGCCTGCGGCGCGAGATGTACGCCTGCGACGTCACGTACGGCACCAACTCCGAGTTCGGCTTCGACTACCTGCGCGACAACATGTCGGTGCGGCTCGAGGACTGCGTGCAGCGCGGGCACTACTTCTGCATCGTGGACGAGGTCGACTCCATCCTCATCGACGAGGCGCGCACGCCGCTCATCATCTCGGGCATCCCCGAGGCCGCCTCCGACACGTACTACCGGTTCGCCCGCATCGTCCCCACGCTCAAGAAGGGCGTGGACTACGACGTCGACGAGAAGCACCGGTCGGTGTCGCCCACCGAGGACGGCGTCCGGAAGGTCGAGAAGGCGCTCGGCATCGACCAGCTCTACGTCGACCACAACGGGCAGCTGGTCAACCACCTCATCCAGGCCCTCAAGGCGCACTCCCTGTACCACCGCGACAAGGAGTACATCGTCCGCAACGGCGAGGTCCTCATCGTCGACGAGTTCACCGGGCGCGTGCTGGAGGGCCGCCGCTACTCGGAGGGCCTGCACCAGGCCATCGAGGCCAAGGAGGGGCAGCGCATCCGCGAGGAGAACCAGACCCTCGCGACGATCACGCTGCAGAACTACTTCCGCATGTACGACAAGCTGTCGGGCATGACGGGCACGGCCTCCACCGAGGCCAACGAGTTCGCGAAGATCTACAACGCCGACGTCGTGACGATCCCGCCCAACCGGCCGGTGACGCGCATCGACGAGGACGACTACATCTTCAAGACCAAGGACGCCAAGTACACGGCCGTGGTCGACGACATCGCCGAGGCCCACGAGAAGGGCCAGCCGGTGCTGGTGGGCACCATCTCGGTGGAGATCTCCGAACTGCTGTCCAACCTGCTGACGCAGCGCGGGGTGCCGCACAACGTCCTCAACGCCAAGCAGCACGAGCGCGAGGCCGAGGTCATCAAGGACGCCGGCCGGCGCGGCGCGGTCACGATCGCCACCAACATGGCCGGGCGTGGCGTCGACATCAAGCTCGGCGATGGCGTCCACGACCTGGGCGGGCTGTACGTGGTCGGCACGGAGCGCCACGAGAGCCGGCGGATCGACAACCAGCTGCGCGGCCGGTCCGGCCGTCAGGGCGACCCGGGCCGCACCCGGTTCTACCTGTCCGCCGAGGACGACCTCATCCGGATCTTCGCGGGCGACCGCATCTACCGCATCCTCGACCGGCTGGGCGGCACCGACGACATCCCGATCGAGTCGCGCATGCTCTCCAAGACCATCGAGGGCGCGCAGAAGAAGGTCGAGGAGATGAACTTCGGCATCCGCAAGCGGGTGCTCGAGTACGACGACGTCCTCAACAAGCAGCGCGAGGTCATCTACCGGGAGCGCCGCAGCGTGCTCGAGGGCGCCGACCTGTCGGAGCGCGCCCGCGACTGGCTGGCCGAGGTCATCGTGGACGTCGTCGACCAGTACGCCGACGACGAGTCCGCGCCGGCCGAGTGGGATCTGAAGGCGCTGTTCGCGACCCTGCGCGGCTACTGGCCGGTGTCGACCACTCCCGACGACCTGCCGCTCGCCGACCCGGAGTTCGGCCGCGAGCAGCTGCTGGACATCCTCGAGGACGACATCATGGAGGCCTACGAGGAGCGCGAGCGCAACCTCGGCGCCGAGCTGATGCGCGAGATCGAGCGCTGGGTGCTGCTGGGGCGCGTCGACCAGCACTGGCGCGAGCACCTCTACGCGATGGACTACCTGCGCGAGGGCATCCACCTGCGCGCGCTCGGCCAGAAGGACCCGCTGTCGGAGTACCGGCTCGAGGGCCACGCGATGTTCGACGAGACGATGCAGCTCATCAAGGGCGACTTCGTCCGCAACGTGTTCCACGTGGACGTGAGCCCGGCCCCCGAGGTCCAGGCGCCGCCGGTCGACGAGTTCGACTACACCTACCAGGACGAGCCGGTGCAGCCCGTCGCCGCCGCGGCGCGCGCCGCGGCCGAGACCGACGGCGAGGTCGCCGCCGCCGCGGACTCGCCGGTGGCGGTCGTGGAGCAGCGGACGGTGTCCGAGGAGGAGCGCATCGGGCGCAACGACCCGTGCTGGTGCGGCTCGGGGAAGAAATTCAAGAAGTGCCACGGCGCGGCCGCGTAGGCCGGCGCCGGCCGTCCCGATGAGCCCCCCCGGGATCACCACCGCCGACGTCCTCGCGCAGCGCGCCACGCGGCTGGACGAGCGCGCCCGCGTGCTGGGCGAGTACCTGGACCCGCCCGCGCTGGAGCGCACGGTCGCCGAGCTCGAGGCGCGCATGCAGGAGCCGGGCTTCTGGGACGACCCCGGGGCGGCCTCCCGGATCTCCGCCCAGCACGCGGCGGCCCGCGACCGGCTGGCGCAGTTCCAGTCGCTGTCGGCGGACCTGGCGGACCTGGGCGACCTCATCGAGGCGGCCCGCGACGGCGGGGAGGAGGACGACTTCCTCGGCGAGCTGTCGGAGGGGCTCGACCGCATCGACGGCGAGCTGACGCGCCTGGAGGAGCAGCGCCTCTTCTCGGGCCCGCACGACGCCGGCGACGCGATCGTGTCGATCAACGCGGGCGAGGGCGGCACCGACGCGCAGGACTGGACCGAGATGCTGCTGCGCATGTACACGCGCTGGGCCGAGGGCCGGGGCTTCCGGGCGGACGTCAAGGAGGTCCAGGAGGGCACCGAGGCGGGCCTGAAGAGCGTCACCTTCACCGTGGCGGGGCTCAACGCCTACGGGCTGCTGAGCGCCGAGCGCGGGGTGCACCGCCTGGTGCGGCTGTCGCCGTTCGACTCGGCCAACCGCCGGCAGACCTCCTTCGCGGCCGTCGACGTCGCGCCGCTGGTCTCGGAGGACGTCGAGGTGGACGTGGACGAGAAGGACCTGCGGGTCGACACCTACCGGGCCTCGGGCGCCGGCGGCCAGCACGTCAACAAGACCGAGTCCGCGATCCGCATCACCCATCTGCCCACCGGCCTCGTGGTGCAGTGCCAGAACGAGCGGTCCCAGATGCAGAACCGGGCCACGGCCATGAGCATGCTGCGCTCCCGGCTGGTGCAGCGCGAGCTGGAGCGGCGCGAGGAGGAGGCGGCCCGCGCGCGCGGCGAGAGCATGACCATCGGCTTCGGCAGCCAGATCCGGTCCTACGTGGTGCACCCGTACACGATGGTCAAGGACCTCCGCACCGGGCACGAGATGGGCAACGCGCAGGGCGTGCTGGACGGCGACCTGGACGGGTTCATCCGCGCCGAGCTCGAGCGGCGGGCCAAGGCCGGGGCGTAGGGCCGGGGCCGGCCCTGCCCGCGCCGTCGGCGTCCGTCCGCGCGGGGCGGCCGGGGGCGGCGCGCTACGGCAGCTGCGACATGCCGTGCGCGAGTGCCTGCCGCCGGTGCCCCTCGGCCCCCGGCGCGTCCAGGCCGGCGAGGTGGTCCAGGATCTCGTCCGTCTCCCGCAGGACGCGGCCGTCGTCGAGCACGAGCACGGGGATGGTGTCGTCGCCGACCTCCTCGCGCATCGTGTCCCGCTCCGGCGGCGTCGGCGCCACCTGGCGCGCCACGTAGTCGATCCCGAGTTCCGTCAGGCGCTGCCGCACGCGCTGGGAGAAGGGGCACCACTCGGCCTGGAAGAGCTGCATCATGCGGCCCCGGTACCCGCTCCCCCGGCGGGCGATGCCGCCGTGCGATCCCCGCCGCCGAGCTCCGGTGGCAGCGCCCGCGGGCCGCGCGGATAGATGAACGCGAGGTCCTCGGGCGTCATCTCGAGGGTGTTGGCCGCCTCAGGAGGGGCGCCCACCACGAGCCAGAGCTGATCGGCGTCCGTGTCGTTGAACGGCTGGCGCACCGTCGCGGGCTCCACGAGCACCGCCGACAACGGCGCCAGCGTGAGCACGTCGTCCCCGCAGCGCAGGCGACCGGTCCCCTCCAGCACCAGGTACAGCTCGTGGGTGGTGCGGTGACGGTGCAGGGTCGACGCCTGGCCCGGCGCCAGCCGCCACAGGCGGGCCCCGAGCGTGCCGGCGCCCAGCTGCCGCCCCAGATCGGTGTTGAGCACCCCCATCTGGTTCGAGTGGCGCCAGTGGGCGGCGTCGGCCGGCAGCACGCGATGGCTCATCGGGG
>DATMJR010000133.1:0-2924 GCA_035553775.1 Miltoncostaeaceae bacterium
GGCCGGCACTCGCGGCGGGGGAGGCATCCCGCGCGACTGCGGCCCGATGGATCGCGGGCGCTGCGCCCCGCGCATGCACCCGATGACGACCCACCATCACCTGCGGTCCGGGAGGCGCTGCTCGCCGGGCTCGGTCCCCCCGAGGGTGCCGGGCGAACCGGCGGCTACGGGTCGTTCGGCTCCAGATACTGGTCGATGATCTGCTGCGCGCGCGCCGGGTCGTCGGTGAGGACGAGCCCCTGGCGGAGCGCCACGATTCCGCGGGCGCGCTGCCGGTTGCTGATGAGGGCGATGCCCTCGGCCACCTTGGCGTCGGCGTAGTCGCCGTCGAGCACGGCGGCCGTGCGACCCGGCTCGAGCGCGGCGGCGTCCTGGTCGGCGCGGATCAGCGAGAACGCCTGGAAGGCCGCGGCGGACGCGTCCTTGGGGTCCAGGCGCCGCGCGTCGGCGAACGCCCGCGCGGCGGCGGCGTCGTTGCCGAGCGCGTTCAGCGCGAGCCCGCGGGCGAGGGCGGCGTCCGCCATGCGGCGGTCGCGCGCGAGCGCCCGGTTGAAGGCGCCGAGCGCCTTCTTGGACTCCCGCTGGCGCTCCCAGATCTTGCCCTGGGTGTACTGGCCGGGCGCCGACAGGCGCCAGGCGCGGGGCCATGTGGCGAGCAGCTTCTGGGCCGCCTCGGGCTGGCCGCGGTCCACCTGGTACAGCGCCCGGGCGACGCCGTAGGCCATCGTGCGCGGGTTGCGCCGGGTGACCACCAGCAGCGAGGGCGACAGGTCCGGGGTCGCGTTCCAGTCGGCGGAGACCTTGAGCTGCACGCTCAGCACCTCGTCGCCCCGCCGCACCTCCACGGGCACGGGCGTGTCGGCCGGCAGCGCCCGCAGGGCGGTGGCGAGCTCACCGGAGGTCAGCGTGGGCTTGCCGTTGACCGAGATCATCACGTCCCCGCGGCGGATCCCCGCGCGGGCCATCTCCCCCCGCGGCGCGACGGCCGCCACCAGCTGACCGCCGCCGGCGCGGTAGCCGAGGCTGCGCGCCATCGGTGCCCAGAGCGGCACCAGGTCGGCGTCCAGGCGGCCGCGGGGGGGCGTGAACCCGAGCGTGGTGATGCGCTGCAGCGGCCGCGCCGTGCGTCCCGCGGCGTCGGTCGCCTGGACCCGCACCAGGTAGCGCCCGGCGGGGAGCTGGTAGCGCTGCTCGTTGGTGGCCTCCACCATCACGTACACGCGCCCCGCCTTCTCGGTGCCGCGCGAGGTGACGGTGCGCACGAGCTGGTTGCCCTGCACCGCGGTGACGGTGACCGTGACCCGCGCCGGGGCGCTCAGGCGCACGCCCACGAGGAACCGCGCGTGGCCCTGGCGCACCTGCACCGTGGCCGGCAGCTTGAGGTTGCGCAGCACGGGCGGCGCGGTGGCCGGCGTCCGCGGCGCCGGTGCGGTGGTGGCGGGGGTGCCAGGCGCGGGATTCTGCTGGGCGACGGCGGCCGGTGCGGTGACCAGGGCTCCGAGGCCCGCGATCACCAGGGCGCCGCGCCACGCGGCCGGCGCCGCACCCGGGCGCGTCCGGCAGGCATGGGGTCGCGTCATCGCGGGCGAGCCTACCAGGCACCCCCCGGGCCCCCCACGGACCGGGCGCGCCGGAACGCGGCGCGCGCGGGTCAGATCGGCCCGAGCCCGCCGGCGAGCCCGACGGCGAACAGGACCGCGCCCGCGACCACGGAGATCGCATGGGGGAACGCCACGTGGGGGTACAGGAGCGGCTGCCCCCGCACGAGCCTCTGGGCGTCCCCGGGACCCCATGGCCGGGGCGGACCTGTCGCGGGGGCGTTCCCCTGCAGCGCCGGCCCCGCGACGGTCCAGCCCCAGTCGATGCGCGGCGACGACACGCGCGTGCCGTCCTCCACGTCGACGCCGTACAGGCGGTCGGCCAGCACCTCGATCTCGCGCATGCGCGGGTAGTGCCGCATCTGGTGGAGCTTGGTGCTGCTCTCCACGACCCAGAAGGCGAGGCCGCTCAGGGCGGCGACCAGGAACAGCCCGTAGTGGTCCTGCTGGAAGCCGAGACCGAGGCTGGCGAGACTCAGCGTCACGCCCCATCCCTTGATCGTGACGAGGCGGGCGTCGAACGCGGCGACCGCGTCGGCGAGGCGCCCGTACTCCGCGCGCAGGTCGTCGTGCAGCCGCTCGAGCCGGACGTCGGGAGGGTGCGCCGCCACGGGCCCACGCTACCCCGGGCCCGCCGCCGCCCGCGACCGGCGACCGGGCGGCCGCCGGGGGGCGCGCCCGGATACCATCGGTGGTCGATGGAGTTCCCGCCCGCCCCGCTCGAGGTCCTGGAGGGCCTGCGCCGCGACGGGGACGACGAGGGGGCCGCGGTGCGGGGCCTCGTCCGCTCCTGGCTGACACAGGGTGCGACGGACGCCCAGATGACCGCGTGGCTGGTGCGCGCCACGGTCTCCCCGCCGTCCCCGCCGGTGGTGCGCGCCCTCACGTCCGAGCTGATCGCGTCGGGGGACCGGCTCGAGCTGGCCGCGCTCGGCGCCACGGGGACCATCGCCGCCACCGGGGCGGTGGGGGAGGACGTGGTGCTGGTGGCCGCGCCCCTCGCCGCCGCGCTGGGGGTGCGGGTGGCGGTCGTCGGCGACCGCGCCCTGGGAGTGCGCGGCGGCACCGTCGACGCCCTCGAGGCGATCCCCGGCGTCCGCACCGCCCTATCCCTCAGGGAGCTGGTGGCCCAGGTGCGCGCCACCGGATGCGTGCTGGTGGCGCCCACCGAGCGCCTCGTGCCGGGCGAGCGACGGATGGCCGAGCTGCGCCATCAGGCCGCCTGCGCCGACAGTCCCGCGCTGGACGCGGCCTCGGCGATGGCGCGCGCGCTCGCCCTGGGCACCGAGGCGGTCGCCGTGCACGTCACCGCGGGCGCCGCCGGGG
>DATMJR010000134.1:0-2139 GCA_035553775.1 Miltoncostaeaceae bacterium
CCGCACCAGCACGTCCACCGACCGGTCGCCGTGCGCGCGGTCGCCGCCCCAGACGCGGCGGTAGATCTCGTCGCGGCTCAGCGCCCGGCCGCCCTCCTCGGCGAGCACCCATAGCAGCCGGAATTCGAGCCGGGTCAGATCGACGGGACGGTCGGCCACCGTCGCGACCAGGCGCTCGGGATCGATGCGCAGGTCCCCCTCCGCGACCGGCGCGGGCGGCCGGTCGGCGTCGGCGAGCGCCGCGCGGCGCAGGGCCGCGCCGACGCGGGCGGCGAGCTCGCGCATGGAGAAGGGCTTGGCGATCACGTCGTCCGCGCCCAGGCCGAGCACCTCGACGCGGTCGTGCTCGTTGGTGCGGGCGGTGACCACCAGGATGGGGAGGGCCGGCGCGATCGCGCGCACCTCGCGGATCAGGTGCCAGCCGTCCACGCCCGGCAGCATGAGGTCGAGCACGAGCACGTCCGGCAGGTCGGTGCGGAGGGCCCGGAGGCCCACGAGGCCGTCCGGCGCCAGCTCCACGCGCATGCCCTCGCGCCCGAGGTGGAAGGCGACCGCCTCGCCGATGCTCTCGTCGTCCTCGACGACCAGGACCCTGGCCCGTTCCCGTTCATTCTCCACGGGATCCGAGCGTACGACGGGGGCGTGCGGCGAAGTGCCACAAGGGCGTGACGACGGCGTGAACGGGCTGTGAACGCCCGGACCGGCCGCCCCCGTGGCGGGCGAAACGCGGCCCTCGCGGGTGTGACCGGAATTCACCGGAATCGTCACAGCCCTGTCATGGGGACCGCGGTTATCGTCGCCGCGACCGCACCGCACGAACCCCCGGTGCGTGCATGCGCCACATCGTCGTCGGCGCGCTGAAGGACACCCCGCACCCGGGGCGCCTCCGCGTGCCCGGACCCCGAACCGAGGACTGACGTGATCACACCCCCCCGCACCGCCGGCGCGGTGACGCGCCGCCGCGCGTCCCTGGCCGCCGCCGTCACCGCAGGCGGCGCAATGCTCCTGTCCGCCGCCCCGGCGTTCGGCGCGGGCACCGGCTCGGGCGCCACCTTCCCGGCCCTCGTGTACCGCGACTGGTGCCAGACGGTGGGCTGCTCCTACACCGCCAAGGGCTCCACCGGCGGCATCAACGACTTCATCGCGGGCACCGTGGACTTCGCCGGTTCCGACGCCGTGATGACGGATGCGCAGGTCGCCTCGCTCGCACAGCGTCGCGGCGGCGTGCGCCCCATCTACCTGCCCACGCTCCTGGGCGCGATCAGCGTCCCCACAAACACCCCCGCCGGCCGCCTGCGGCTCGACGGCAAGGTGCTGGGGGAGATCTTCTCCGGCGGCATCACGCGGTGGAACGACTCGCGCATCACCAGGCTGAACCGCGGGAAGCGCCTCCCGAACGCCGCGATCACGGTATGCGTCCGGGCCGACGGCTCCGGCACCTCGTTCGGCTTCAGCAACTACCTGGCCAAGGTGAGCCCCGGCTACCGGTCCAAGGTGGGCGGCGCCTCCCAGCAGCCCAACTGGACCGCACCGGTGCTCGTGCGCCAGCCGGGCAACCCCGGCGTGGCCCAGTGCATCAAGGACAACGCGAACTCGATCGGCTACGTGGACCTCGGCGACGCGGCCAACGCCGGCCTCACCGGCTCGGTCGCCTCCATCGGCAAGTTCGAGCGGATCACGGTGACCGTGCGCCGCGGCAACCGCCGGGTGACGCGCGTCCGCACCCGGGAGGCGTTCACGCTCCCGTCCCCCCGGACCATCGCCCTCGCCGGCAACGTGCGCCGCTTCGACCTGGCGAACCCGTTCAAGCTGCAGTTCGACCTGGTGAACTCGTCGGCCCCGGGCGCCTACCCGATCACGATCACGACCTTCATCCTCGCCTACAGCGACTACTCGCAGGCGGGCAAGGCGGGATCGCTCGGCGACGTGCGCGCGTTCCTCAACCACGCCTACGGGCCCGGCCAGCGGACGCTGGGCCGGTTCGGCTTCGCCCCGCTCCCCGCCCCGATGCTGCGGGCGGCGCGGGCGCAGGCCGCGGCGCTGCAGCGCTAGTGGTGGCCGGGGCGGACGTCCTCGCGCCGGCCCGCCCGCGCGGAGGGCGCGCATGACGCCGCCTCCCCCCGCCACCCAGGCCGCCGA
>DATMJR010000135.1:0-2964 GCA_035553775.1 Miltoncostaeaceae bacterium
CCCTTCCCCGCCCCCCGCCCGGCGAGACCCACCCGGACACGCCGCTGCCCCGGCGCCAGGGGCGCCGGGGCAGCGGAGGTGGGACGCGTGGTACCCGGGGCTACTGCCGGGTGGACCCGGGGCGGCCGCTCGTGCTGTAGGTGCTGGTGGGCGCGTCGAGCGAGGACTGGTCGTAGGCGTCGTCCGGGTAGGCGTCGCCGGACCGGGCCCGCGAGCTCTCGACCTGCTGGCGGACGGTGTCGCTCTCGTCCTCCGCGCGGGTCAGCAGCTGCTCCCAGCGGTGCTGCATCGGCTTGATGAGCCCGCCGCCCGCACCGACGACGATGACGCCGACGAGCGCGACGAGCAGGGCGGTGGTCAGCGCCTGGGTGACGAACTGCGCGACCTCGATCTGGTTCAGCGCCGCGACGACGCCGAAGAACAGGACGAGCCCGCTCGCGACCTTGGCGAGGACGGTGCCGTAGGACAGCCCGCCGAGCGCGTTGCTGATGATGTCGTTGACGCCCTTCGCGATCGCGGCCGCGATGACGACGATGACGATGGCGACGAACACCTTGGGCAGGAACGCGATGACGCCCGCGAGCAGGTCCGACACGGGGTTGGCCCCGAACACGCCGAAGGCGAGCTGGAGGACGAAGAGGAAGAGCGTGTAGAAGACCAGCTTCGAGACGATGTCGCTGGCGTCGTACTTGCTCTGGGCCATCGCCTTCTTGATGCCCCCGCGCTCGACGGCGCGGTCGAAGCCGACCCGCTCGAGCACCTTGTCGAGCACCTTCGCGATGGCCTTCGCCACGAAGTAGCCGACCAGGAGGATGACGAGGAAGGCGAGGAACTGCGGGACGAAGGTGGCGATGTTGGTCCAGGCGCTCTCGACGCCTGTCTGCCACTCGACGGCTGTGGTCATGGTGCTCCAACCCGTGTGGGAAAGTCGGGGTCACGGTCCGTGACGGAGTACCCCCGGGTGATCGCCCGCGACGGTGGCCCAGGGGTGACACGTCTGTCCCCCCGCTTGCGACGAGCGCCACACCTGTGCTTCCCCTCGGCCTGCGCCGCCGTCGCGGCGGACCTAGCCTCACGGGGTGCCGCCCACGGTCCTGTGGTTCCGCCGCGACCTGCGCCTCGACGACAACCCCGCGCTGCTCGCCGCCGCGGAGCAGGCGGGGCGCGCCGGCGTCGTCGCCCTGTTCGTCCTCGACCCCGCGCTGCTCGGTCCCGCCGGCCCGCCGCGGCGCGCCGTGCTGTTCCGCTGCCTGCGGGCGCTGGACGAGGCCACCGGCGGGCGGCTCGTCGTCCGCGCGGGCGACCCCACCGACGTCGTGCCGCGCACGGTCGCCGAGGTCGGGGCGGGCGCCGTGCACTGCGCCGCCGACCACGGCGTCCACGGCCGGGAGCGGGACGCCCGCGTCGAGGCGGCCCTCGCCGCCGCCGGGGTGCCGCTGGTGCGGCTCGGCTCCCCGTGGCTCGTCGCCCCGGGCCGGGTGACGAAGGCCGACGGCAGCCCGTTCCGGGTGTACTCGCCGTACGCCCGGGCCTGGCGCGCTCACGGCTGGCGCGACCCCGCGCCCCGCGCGGAGGGGGTCACCTGGCTCGCGCTCGCGGGCGACGGGGTGCCCGACGACCCGGACCTCGGCACGACGGTGCTGCCGCCCGCCGGCGAACAGGCGGCGCGGGAGGCGTGGCGCGCGTTCCGGGACGTGCGGCTGTCGGCCTACGCCGAGGGGCGCGACCGCCCCGCGACCCCGGGGACCTCGCAGCTGTCCATGCACCTGAAGTACGGGACGCTGCACCCGCGCACCCTCGTCGCCGACCTCGGGGAGTCCGAGGGCGAGGAGCGCTTCCGCGGGGAGCTCGCGTGGCGGGACTTCTACGCCGACGTGCTCTGGCACGCCCCGCACTCGGCCCGCGAGCCGCTGCACGCCACGGTCGGGCAGATCCGCGTCGACACCGGCCCGCAGGCCGACGCCCGCTTCGCCGCCTGGGCCGAGGGGCGCACCGGCTACCCGGTCGTGGACGCCGGGATGCGCCAGCTGCGCGCCGAGGCGTGGGTCCACAACCGGGTGCGGATGGTCGTGGCGTCGTTCCTCGTCAAGGACCTGCACCTCGACTGGCGGCGCGGCGCGCGGCACTTCATGCGCTGGCTGCGCGACGGTGAGCTGTCGTCGAACCAGCACGGCTGGCAGTGGGTCGCGGGCACGGGCACCGACGCGGCGCCGTACTTCCGGGTCTTCAACCCGACGCTGCAGGGCGAGCGGTTCGACCCGGACGGGGACTACGTGCGGCGCTACGTCCCCGAGCTGGCGGGGGTCGCGGGCAAGCGGGTGCACCGGCCGTGGGACCTGCCGGGCGGACCGCCGGAGGGCTACCCGCGCCCGCTGGTCGACCACGCCGAGGAACGCCGGGAGGCGCTGGCCCGGCTCGCCGAGCTCGACTGACGGCCGGCCGGACCCGGGGCGCTACGGTCACCGCCCGACCACGGCCGAGGGGGAGACCGGATGACACGCTGGCGGCACCGGACCGCGACCGCCCTGCTGCTGGCGGCCGTGCCGCTGGCCGGGCTGCCGGGCGTGGCGCAGGCGGCCGACCCGCTGGTCGCGGACGCCTGCCCCGCCGACGAGGTGCAGGGCGACTGGTTCGCCGACACCGCGGGCAACGTCCACGCCCAGGCCGTCGAGTGCCTCTCGTGGTGGGCGGTCACCGGCGGCGTGGAGCAGGGTCGCTACGGCGTCGGCGACCCCGTGTCGCGCGGCCAGATGGCGACGTTCCTCGCCCGCACCCTCGACGGGCTCGGGGTCCCGCTGCCGGGCGCGGAGCCGCGCTTCCCGGACGTGGCCGGCACGACGCACGCGGACGGGATCTCCCGGCTCGCCGCCGCCGGCGTCGTCGGGGGCGGCGCCGACGGGCGGTACCGGCCGGGCGACCCGGTGTCGCGCGCGCAGATGGCGACGTTCCTCGTCCGCACCTTCG
>DATMJR010000136.1:0-9178 GCA_035553775.1 Miltoncostaeaceae bacterium
GCCGCCGTCCGGACGAGGAGCGCGTACGTCAGCGCCAGGGCGGCCGCCGCGGCGGGGACCGTCCTCGCCGCGGCGGCCGCCCTGGCGCTGACGTACGCGCTCCTCGTCCGGACGGCGGCGGGACAGAGGTGGGACGCGAGCGTCCTGCTGGGCCGCGGCGACCGGGACCCGCTGATCGCCCTCGCGCGCGAGCGTTACGACGACCTCTGGCTGCTCGTCGCGGTGCTGCTCGCCCTCGCCCTCGCCGCCCTGCTCGCCGCGCGGGCCACCCTCGCGGCCGCCGTGGCCTGCGGGGTCGCGGTGTCCGGCGCCGTGGCGACGACCCAGGTGCTCAAGGCCGTCCTCGATCGGCCCCGGCTCATGGTGGGCACCGACCTGCCCGGCTTCCCCAGCGGCCACACCACCGCGGTGACGGCGCTCGCGCTGACCGTGGTCCTGCTCGCGCCGCCGCGCTGGCGGGTGGCGGCCGCGCTCGCCGCCACGCTGGCGTCGGGCCTGGCCGGCGTGGCCGTCCTCGGGGCCGGCTGGCACCGCGCGTCGGACGCGATCGGCGCCCACCTCGTCTGCCTGGCGTGGGCCGCCGCCGCGGTGACGGCGCTGTCCGCCACGCGGCGGCTCCGGCCGGTGACCCGCGGGGGCGTACCGGCCGCCGCCTGGGCGGGCCGCGCGGCGCTCGCCGTGCTCATCCCGGTGGCGGTGGCGCTGCTCACCGCGCGGTGGGTGGACCGTTCCCCGGGCGTCGTGCCGGACGGGGTGGCCGACGACCTGCGCCGGCAGGCGCTCGCCGTGGGGGCCTCCGCCCTCGCCGTCTGCACGGTCACCGCCGCGCTGGTGCGGGGCGCCGACGCGGGCCGGCGCAACGCCTGGCCCGGACGGCGACGGGCCGTGTGAGATCGGGGGGCGGCGGCGCCCCGGACGGTTGGGATGGGAGTCCGCCCGAGGCACCGCCGCGGTCGCAGGATGCGGCCCACTCGCATCCGGCGACTCGCGTCCGCCGCACGGTGGCGACGGCGTCAGGGGCAGGATCGCGCACCGCGCGGCCGCCGCCATGCGGGCGGGCGCGGAAACGCACCTGCGGGAAAAGCCGTAATCACCACAGCCGCCGACGGTGGTGCGGCGGCTGTTCCTTCACGCCGACGGTGGTGCGCCGGTCGTTCCTTCGCCGACGGTGGTGCGGCGGCTGTTCCTTCACGGCGAAGGTGGTCCGGCGGCTGTCCCCACAGCCGCGGAAGGCGGTGCCGCGGCTGTTCCCACAGCCGCGGAAGGTGGTGCCGCGGCTGTTCCTTCACCCAAGGCGGTTCCGACGCCGTGGTGTCACCCCGACGCCGGGGCCGTGACCCCTCTGCAGACGCGCGGGGCGCAGGGCCCGCCCCGCAGGAGGCCGCGCCGGCGTCGCGCCTACAGCCCCATCGCGTGGTACCCGGCGTCCACGAAGAGCGTCTCGCCGGTGACGGCCGTCGAGAGGTCGCTGGCCAGGAACAGCCCCGTCGCCCCCACCTCGTCCGTCGTGATCTCGCGGCGCAGCGGCGTCCGGCTCGCGATGGCGTCGGCCATGTCGGTGAAGCCCGGGATGCCCCGGGCGGCGAGGGTACGCACCGGGCCGGCGGAGATGGCGTTCACCCGGATGCCGGCCTCGCCGAGATCCCAGGCGAGGTAGCGCACGATGCACTCGAGGGCCGCCTTGGCGACGCCCATGACGTTGTAGCCGGGCACCGCCCGCTCGGCCGCGATGTACGACAGCGTCATGATCGAGCCGCCGCCCGCCGCGCGCATGTGGGGCTCCACGCGGCGCGCGAGCGCCGCCAGCGAGTAGGCCGAGACGTCCAGCGCGAGCGCGAAGCCGTCGCGGCTGATGTCGACGAACCGCCCCGACAGGTCCTCCTGGCGGGCGAACGCGACCGCGTGCACCAGCACGTCGATCCCCCCGAGGCCCTCGGCCACCTCGGCGACGGCCGCGTCGATCTGCGCGTCGTCCTGCACGTCCAGGGGCACCACGGGCCCGGGGGCGGCCAGCGTCCCGGCGAGCGCGCGCACGTCGCGCTCGGTCCGCTCGCCCTGATAGGTGAGCGCCACGCGGGCGCCGGCGCCGTCCAGGGCGCGCGCGATCGACCAGGCGATGCTGCGCTTGTTGGCGACGCCGACCACCAGCACGCGCCTGCCCTCCACCAGACCGGCCATCGTCCCCTCCTGTTCGTGCCCGGGCGCGGGCACGCTACCAGGGGCCCCCGGCCGTCCCGACCGCCCCGCCTTGGCAAAGCGCGCGGACGCGGTCACCATCAGACGGCCGGTGCGCACCCTCATCCGCCTCGTCCTCGTCATCGCTGCGCTCGCGGCGCTCCCGGCCTCCGCACTGGCGCATGCGGTCGTGCTCTCGAGCACCCCGGCCGAGGGCTCCGCGGGCAACGCGCCCCCGTCCGAGGTGCGCGTGCAGTTCTCGGAGCCGGTCACGCTGCTGGCCCCCACCGACATGGAGGTGGTCGGCGAGGACGGCGAGTCGGTGGTCGCGGGCAGCCCCCGCGTGGCGCCGGACGACGCCCGCACGATCGTCGCCCCCGTGCGGTCCGGGCTCTCCGAGCAGACCTACACCGTGCGCTTCCGGATCGTCAGCGCCGACTCCCACATCATCGCGGGCGTGCGCGCCTTCGCGGTCGGACCGGGACCGGTGCAGCCGCCCAACCTCGGCGGCACGGGCGGCGGCGGGCCCAGCATCACCGGGGGCTGGGCGGTGAGCGCCCGGTTCCTGGAGCTCGTCGGGCTCGGCGGGCTCCTGGGGCTGCTGACCTTCCGGTGGCTCGTGTGGGCCCCGGTGTGGCGCTCGCGGTGGGCGGCGGCGGCGCCGGCCGAGGAGCGCGAGCGGGTGCTGAGCTGGGGCCGCGACATGTTCTGGATGGCCTTCGGGGCGCTGGCGGTCGGCGCGATGGTGGCCGAGGCATACCTGCTGGTCACCTACTCGGCGAGCGCGCTGGGCACCACCGTGCTGGAGGCGCTGCGCAACAGCGCGGGCATCGGCGACGTGCTCTCCACGACCCGGCTGGGCGGGCTGCTGCAGCGGCGGGGAGCGCTGCTGTTCGGCGTGTTCGCCATCGGCGTCTGGCAGTTCCTCGCCGAGTTCGGCGGCCGGGGCGAGCCCCGGCCGGCGGGTCCCATGGGAGCCCGGATGCCCTCGGCGCTCATGATCGGCCTCGTGCTGGTGGTCCTGTACGGGATCTCGGCGCAGGGTCATGCCTCGCAGGCCCCCTGGGCGCCCGTGCAGATCGGCGCGGACATCATCCACCTCGCCGCCGCCGCGGTGTGGATCGGAGGGCTCGCGCTGCTCGCCGTCTGCCTGCTGCGCGTACCGCGCCTCGCGCCCGCGTCGGGACCCCGCCTGGGGACGGCCCTGCTGGCCCGCTTCTCGGCCGTCGCCCTCATCGCGCTCGCCGTCGTCGTGCTCACCGGCACCGTCCGCTCGGTCGGTCAGCTGAGCGACCCCGCCCAGCTGTGGGAGACCGCGTACGGGCGCAGCATCCTCATCAAGGTCGGCCTGATGGCCCTCGTGGGCGCCATCGCCATGCGCAACCGGCGCATCGTCAACACGCTCGTCCTGATGGCGCGCCCGTCCCGCGCGGGCGTCGTCGCCGTGCGTCGCGCCGTCACGCTGGAGCTCGCCCTGGCCCTGGGGATCGTGCTGGTGGCGTCCCTGCTCGTGGCGCAGGTCCCGGGGCGCGTCTAGACCCTCCCGGGAGGGCAGGTGCCACGCCGCGCGCGGGGGCGCGCGCACCCCCCGTCCGGTGCATTGCTTCGCCCGGCGCACGAAATTAGACTCGCCCGGTCCTGCCAGAGGCGTGACAACCACTAGTACCAGTCGTCACGTGATACGCACAAGGGGAGCTGTCATCAGCACGTCAAACGGGCACCGAGCCGGAGCAGATGACGCGCAGCGCGCCGCGGAGCTGCGCGAGATGTGGGAGACCGACGAGCGGTGGAAGGGCATCACCCGCGGCTACACCGCCGAGGACGTCATCCGGCTGAGCGGGACCGTACGCGTTGAGCACACCCTTGCCCGCAACGGAGCCGAGAAGCTCTGGCGGTACCTGCACTCCGAGCCCTTCGTCAACGCGCTCGGCGCGCTGACGGGCAACCAGGCGATGCAGCAGGTGAGGGCCGGCCTCAAGGCGATCTACCTGTCGGGGTGGCAGGTGGCGGCGGATGCCAACCTCGCCGGCGAGATGTTCCCGGACCAGAGCCTCTACCCGGCCAACTCGGTGCCGTCGGTGGTCCGGCGCATCAACAACACCCTGATGCGGGCCGACCAGCTGCACCACGCCGAGGGCGACGACTCCGTCGACTGGATGCAGCCCATCGTCGCGGATGCCGAGGCCGGGTTCGGGGGCCCGCTGAACGTGTTCGAGCTGGTCAAGAACATGATCGACGCGGGCGCCGGCGGCATCCACCTCGAGGACCAGCTGTCGTCCGAGAAGAAGTGCGGCCACATGGGCGGCAAGGTGCTGCTGCCCACGCAGACCGCCGTCCGCAACCTCGTCGCGGCCCGCCTCGCGGCGGACGTCTCGGGCGTGCCCACGGTCATCATCGCCCGCACGGACGCCGAGGCGGCCAACCTCATCACCAGCGACGTGGACGAGCGCGACCGGGAGTTCCTCACGGGCGAGCGCAGTCCGGAGGGCTTCTTCTACGTCACGGCGGGGCTCGAGCAGGCCATCGCGCGCGGGCTCGCCTACGCCCCCTACGCCGACCTGGTGTGGTGCGAGACCGGCACGCCCGACCTCGAGGAGGCGCAGCGGTTCGCCGACGCCATCCACGCCGAGTTCCCGGGCAAGCTGCTCGCCTACAACTGCTCGCCGTCCTTCAACTGGCGGGCGAAGCTGGACGACGCGACCATCGCGAAGTTCCAGAAGGAACTCGGCCGGATGGGTTACAAGTTCCAGTTCATCACGCTCGCCGGCTTCCACGCGCTCAACTACTCGATGTTCGAGCTGGCGGAGGGCTACCGCGACCGGCAGATGGCCGCGTACGTCGAGCTGCAGCAGGCGGAGTTCGCCGCCGAGCCGCGGGGCTACACGGCCACCCGTCACCAGCGCGAGGTCGGCGCCGGGTACTTCGACGACATCACCCAGACGGTCTCGGGCGGCAACGCCTCCACGACCGCGCTGGCGGGCTCCACGGAGGAGGCCCAGTTCTAATAGGCTGGACCGCCGGGCGGCACGGCCGCCCGGCGAATCCCGTGTGCGCGTCCCAGAGGGCGCCCCGGCGACGGGGCGCCCTCTGTCGTCGGGCGCAGCCAGACTGAAGGGGACACCACCTGACATGAGCACCTTCACCGCCCCGGAGGGGGTCGAGGTCCGCGGCGAGGCCGTCCCGGCCGCCGTCGAGATCCTCACCCCCGAGGCACTCGAGTTCGTGGCCACGCTGCACCGGGCGTACGACGCCCGGCGCCGGGAGCTCCTGCAGCGGCGCGTCGAGCGCGGCGCGGCGCTGGCCGCGGGCCAGAAGCCGGACTTCCTGCCGGAGACGGCGGAGATCCGGGAGGGTGACTGGCGCGTGGCCCCCGTACCCGCCGACCTCCAGGACCGGCGCGTCGAGATCACCGGGCCGGTCGACCGCAAGATGATCATCAACGCCCTCAACTCCGGGGCGAAGGTGTTCATGGCCGACTTCGAGGACTCGAACACCCCCACGTGGGAGAACACGATGTCCGGGCAGGTCAACCTGCGCGACGCCGTGGCCCGCACGATCGAGTTCCACCAGGCGGACGGCAAGCAGTACCGGCTCAAGGACACGATCGCGACGCTGATCGTGCGCCCGCGCGGCTGGCACATGACCGAGAAGCACCTGCTCATCGACGGGCAGCCGGCCTCGGCGTCGATCGTCGACTTCGGCCTCTACTTCTTCCACAACCACGCCGAGCTGAAGCGGCAGGGGACGGGGCCGTACTTCTACCTGCCCAAGATGGAGAGCCACCTCGAGGCGCGGCTCTGGAACGACATCTTCGTCCAGGCGCAGGACATGCTCGGCGTGCCGCAGGGCACCATCAAGGGCACGGTGCTGATCGAGACGATCCTCGCCGCGTTCGAGATGGACGAGATCCTGTACGAGCTGCGCGAGCACTCGGCCGGCCTCAACTGCGGCCGCTGGGACTACATCTTCAGCTGCATCAAGAAGTTCGGCAACGACCCCGAGTTCGTGCTCGCCGACCGCGGCCTGGTCACGATGACCACCCACTTCATGCGCTCGTACTCGCTGCTCGCGATCAAGACCTGCCATCGGCGCGAGATCCACGCGATGGGCGGCATGGCGGCGCAGATCCCCATCAAGGGCGACCCCGAGGCCAACGAGCAGGCCCTGGCCAAGGTGCGCGCCGACAAGGAGCGGGAGGCCACCGACGGCCACGACGGCACCTGGGTGGCCCACCCCGGGCTGGTGCCGATCGCCATGGAGGCGTTCGACGCGGTGCTCGGCGACAAGCCCAACCAGATCGACCGCAAGCGCGACGACGTCACGATCACCGGGGCGGACCTGCTCGAGTTCGGGCCCATCGGCCCGATCACCGAGGCCGGCCTTCGCCAGAACGTCAACGTGGGCATCCAGTACCTGGGTGCGTGGCTCGGCGGCACCGGCTGCGTGCCGCTGTTCAACCTGATGGAGGACGCGGCCACGGCCGAGATCTCCCGCAGCCAGGTGTGGCAGTGGGTCCACAGCCCCAAGGGCGTCCTCGACGACGGCCGGACGATCGACATGGACCTCGTGCGGCGGATCATCGCCGAGGAGATGGAGAAGATCCGTGCCGAGCGCAACGGCGATCCCACGGGCGAGTACGGCCGCGCCGCCCAGCTGTTCGAGCAGCTCGTGGAGCCGGAGCAGTTCGAGGACTTCCTCACGCTGCCCGCGTACCAGCTGATCGACTGAACCGTCGCCCCGGGACGCGCCGCCGTGTGCGGAGGCGCGTCCCGGGGCACGTGACGCACATGCTGCTCGCCCTCGTCCGCCACGGCATCGCCGAGGACGCCGGACCGGCGACGGGCCATCGGGACGAGCCCCGGCGCCTCACACCGCGCGGGGCCACCCGCATGGAGCGGGCGGCGGACGGGATCGCCCGTCTCGGCGTCGCGCCGGCGGCGGTGCTCACCAGTCCGCTGGTGCGCTGCGTCGAGACGGCCACGATCCTCGCCGAACGGCTCGCGGCCCCCGTGCGCACGGTCGAGGCGCTGCGACCGGGTGCCCGCCTGGAGCCGGTGCTCGACCGCGTGGCCGAGTACCCCGACGCCCCCTGCGTGATGGTGTGCGGCCACATGCCGGACCTCGCGTTCATGGTGGCCGACCTCATCGGCGGCGGCGTCGTCGAGTTCCGCAAGGGGACGCTCGCCCTGGTGGAGGTCACCCGGCCACGGGCGGGGGGCGGCGTCCTGGTCGGGCTGCACCGGCCGGCCGCGCTGCGCCGGCTCGGGAGCGCCTGAGATGGACGACGTCGCCGCCGTCGCCCTGGTGGCCGTGCTCACGGCCGCGGGCGTGCCGCTGGCCCTGTGGATGCTCGCCACCCGGGCGATCCGGCGCGCCGGCTCCGGCGCCGAGGCCGTCCTCGACCGCGTGCTGCGCCGCGCCGCGGGACGGCCGGCATGGGAGGCCGCGGGACGTGCGGGCCGCCAGGGGCTGACGCAGGGGCTGGGGCTCCTGCTGGGCCGCGTGCGGTTGCCGCTGGCCGCCGTGCTCGGGGTCCTCGCCCTGCTGGCGCTGCTGCTCGCGGCCGGCTCCGGCGCCCGCTCCACGACGGCGGTCGCGCTGGCGCTGGGCCTGATCGGGCTGGCGGTCACCGCCCGCGTCACGCTCGGCGTCGCCGGGCGGATACTCCACCGGCGCCGGTAGCCGCGCGCGCCCGGTGCGCCCCGCGCCCGAGGCGCGCGGGGCGCTGCGCGTGGGCCGCGGGGACGACGCGGGAGCCGCCGTGATCGAACGGCGCCCTACCGGGCGCCCTCGGCCGGGCCGAGGTCGTGCGGGACGGCGCCGGCGGCGATGAGCGGCGCGATCTCGTCGGCGGGCATCGGGCGGCCGAACAGGTACCCCTGCCCGTAGGCGCAGCCGAGCGCACGCAGCCGCTCCGCCTGGGTCGCCGTCTCGATGCCCTCGGGGATGACCCGCTTGCCCATCGCCCGGCTCATGGCGAGGACGGCCGTCACGATGGCCGCGTCGTCGCTGTCCGGGGTCTCGACCGCGCCGATGAACATGCGGTCGATCTTCACGACGTCGATCGGGAAGCGCTTCAGGTGCGACAGCGACGAGAACCCCGTGCCGAAGTCGTCGAGCAGCAGCCGCACGCCCAGGGCGCGCAGCGCCTCGAGGGCGCGCAGCGCCTCGTCCTCGTCGCGCACAAGGGCCTGCTCCGTGATCTCCAGCCCCAGCCGGCCCGCCGGCAGCCCGCTCTCGGCCAGGGCCGCGGCGACCGCCTCCGGGAGCCCCGGGTCCACGAGCTGCCGCGCCGAGAGGTTCACCGTGAGCAGCAGGTCCTCGCCCGTCGACGGCCACCCGACGGCGGTGCGGCAGGCCTCCCGCAGCGTCCACTCGCCGATCGGCAGGATCAGGCCGGAGCGCTCGGCGACCTCGAGGAAGTCCCCCGCCGGCACCAGCCCGCGATCGGGGTGCTGCCAGCGCAGCAGGGTCTCCGCGCCGAACACCGATCCGTCGTGCAGGCGCACGAGCGGCTGGTAGACCAGGCGCAGCGCACCCCCGGCGACGGCGGCCCGGAGGTCGCGCTCCATCTGCAGCCGGTCCACGGCCGCGGCCCGCATCGCCGCGTCGAGCACCGCCCATTGCCCGCGCCCGCGCTCCTTCGCCCGGTGCACGGCGGTGTCGGCGTCGCGCAGCAGGCCCTCGGGGTCGGCGCCGGTGGTGGCCTCGCCGAGGGCGACCCCGACGCTCGCGCGCAGGTGGTGCCGGTCCCCCGCCGCCTCGAAGGGGCGCGCGAACACGGCGAGGACGCGCCGCGCATGCTCCTCGGCCTCGGCCGCCGACGCCACCCCGGGCACCGCCAGCACGAACTCGTCCCCGCCGAAGCGCCCCACCAGATCGTGCGGCCCCGCCAGCCGCCGCAGCCGCTCGGCCACCGCGCGCAGCAGGTCGTCCCCCACCTGGTGCCCCAGGGAGTCGTTGACCACCTTGAAATCGTCCAGGTCGACGAGCAGCACGGCGA
>DATMJR010000137.1:0-7611 GCA_035553775.1 Miltoncostaeaceae bacterium
GTTCTTGCTGCGCCGCGCCGGGCGGGGTGGCGGCCGGGGGCGTGAGCCGCGCGATCTGCTCGCGCGTCAGCGGCCCGCGCAGGTAGCTCATCGCCCAGCGGGCGGTCATCACGTCCGGCCGGTCCCGCCCGGCGCGGCGCAGCACGAACTGCCGCCGGCCGAGTCCCGCGATGGTCTCGGCGAGCGCGGCCGTGTCCACCTGGCCGCCCGCATCGGTCATCCCGTCCAGCAGCCGGGCCCGGTCGCGCTCGGTCTGCAGGCGGCCCACGAACCAGGTGCCCGCGTTCGCCAGCGCCTTGTAGTCCACGTCGACCGGATTCTGCGTGGCGAGCACGGTGCCCACCCCGAAGGCCCGCGCCTGCTTCATCAGGGTCATGATCGGGGCCTTGGTGGGCGGCGCGGCCACCGGCGGGACGTAGCCCGCGACCTCGTCCATGTAGACGAGCGCGCGCAGGTCGGTCGTGCCGCTCTGGGCGCGCATCCAGGTCACGACCTTGCCCAGCACCAGGGCGGTGGCGAACTGGCGCTCGGCGTCGGAGAGGTGGGCGGTCGTGATGACGGCGCACCGCGGCCGCCCGTCCGGGGCGTGCAGCAGCGTCGCCACGTCGAGCGGCGGCCCGGCCGCCCAGGCGGCGAACGCCGGCGAGGCCAGCAGCCCGTTGAGCCGCATCGCCAGCGCGGTGCGGTCGGCGGGCGGGAAGAACGCGTCCAGCTCCAGCACGCCGAGCATGCGCATCGGGGGCCGCAGCACCTGCGCCACCAGAGCGCCGAGGTCGAGGTCGCGGCCCGCCGCCCAGGCCGACTCCACAAGGTTCGACAGCAGGATGTGCTCACGGGAGGCCAGCGGGTCGGCGTCGATCCCGACCAGGCCGAGCAGCCCGGACACGTAGCCCGCCACCTCGTCGCGCATCGCCTCCAGGTCGCCGCGGGCGGAGGGCGCCCGCAGCGCCCCCACCACGTTGAGCGGCACGCCCGCCGTGGAGCCGGGGGTGTACACGGTGACCTCGGCGGCGCGGTGCAGCGCCGCGACCCGCTCCGGCCCGAGGCCCCAGCCCGCGAGCCCCTCCCGCCACGCCGCCGCCTGGTCGGCGGCGTACCGCTCGGGGGCGACCCCGGCTCGGTCGGCCGCCGCCGGGTCGATCCAGGGCAGGAACTGCTCCGGCGCCAGGTCGGGGAAGGTGAGCGCGAGGTTGGTGAGGTCGCCCTTGGGGTCGATCAGGATCGCCGGGATCCCCGCCAGCAGGCACTCCTCGATGAGCACCACGCCGAGCCCGGTCTTGCCGGACCCGGTCATCCCGACGATCACGCCGTGCGTGGTGAGGTCGGCCGAGGGGAGCGCGAGGGGGTCGGCGGCGCGGGCGCCCGTCGCCGGATCGACGAGCGCCCCGAGCATCAGGTCGGGCATCGGGCGCAGCCTACGCCGCGCCCGCGGCCCGGCCGGCGTTCAGCCGACGGGGTGGTTGGCGCGCAGGCGCCGCTGGGGGTCGTGGGCGTCACGCGTGCGCACGAGCCGCTCGTGGTCCTCGGCCGCGAACAGCGCCTCGCCCTCCGCCGGCAGCTCGGCGAAGTTGAGGTAGCGGCGCCCCCGCCCCCACGGGGCCATCCGCGCCACCAGGCCGCTGGCGGCGGCCATGATCGCCGCCCCCTGGGCCGGGTCCATCGGAAGGCCGAGGGCGAACAGCAGGAAGCGCCCGTCCAGGGCGGGCAGCGCCGCGTCGGCCACGGGACGGGCGAGCGCACCGCCCAGCTGGCGCAGCTCCACCGCCAGCAGCGGGGAGTCCGAGCCCGGGCCGGCGGCCGCGAGCAGCTCGGCGATCGCCTCCTCGGGGAGGCCGTCGAGCATCACGTGGTCGCCGAGGCCGGGGGTGGGGCCCTCGGGGTCCTGGTGCAGGCGCATCAGCCCGATCGGCGGCATGGCCTGCACCGTGTCGATCTCCGGGGTGAGGGCGCGCAGCGGGGCGATGACCTCCTCCGGGTCGGGGCCTTCGTGGAGCATCGCGACCTCGACCACCACCAGACGCCGGCCGCGCAGGGGCTCGGGGATCACCGGCAGCGGGGGCAGCTGCAGCAGGCGCGCGATCGAGGTGACGCTCTCCGGCAGGTCCTCGCACCAGGCGCTCCAGGCGGACAGCACGCGGTGCGACTCCTCCCACGGCCAGATGAGCCACCCCGCCGTGACCTGGTCGACCGGGAACAGACGGATCTCCAGCGCCGTCACCACCGCGAAGCTTCCGCCGCCGCCCTTCAGGGCCCACAGCAGGTCCGGCTGGTCCTCGGCGGTGACCCGCACCTGCCGGCCGTCGGCGGTGACCACCTCGGCGGCGACCACGTGATGGGCCGCGAGACCGTGCCGGCGGGAGAGCCAGCCGAGCCCGCCGCCCAGGCAGTAGCCGACGACGCCGACGTCGGGCGAGGACCCGTGCAGCGCCACCAGACCGTGGGCGGCGGCGGGCTCCACCACCTGCTCCCATACGGCACCGGCCTCGACGTGCGCGACCCGCCGCTCGGCGTCGATGCGCACCGCGTGCATCGCGGACATCTGCAGCAGCACGGTGTCCGTGAGATCACCGGTGGTGCCCACGTTGTGGCCCGTCGCCTGCGCGGTCACCCGCAGACCGGCGGTCGCGGCCGCCGCGACGGTCTCCGCCACGTCCCGCGCACTGGTGGGCAGCACCACCGCCGCCGGGCGCTGGTCGACGACGAGGTTCCAGGCGCGGCGGGCGGTGTCGTAGCCCTCGTCGTCCGGGGTGTAGAGCTGGCCGTCGATGGCCGCGCGGAGCGCGGCGAGCGCGGCGGAGGTGGGCTCGAGGGTGGTGCTCACGGGGTCTCCTCGGTCGGTGTCCGTCAGGGAGGATCCTCGGACACCGGCCCCCGTTACCGAGTCGGGGGCACCCCTGGGCGCACCCCGGGCCCTACCCCTGGTCGATCCCCAGTGCGGGCAGCCGGGCGAGGTCGGCACGGGAGGCGATCCCCAGCTTCTGGAACACCTTCGCCAGGTGGTACTCCACCGTCTTCGGGCTCAGGAACAGCTGGGACGCGACCTCCTTGTTGGAGGCGCCGGTCGCCACGAAACGGGCGATCCGCCGCTCCTGGGGGGTGAGCGCCTCGGCGCCCGCCGTCCGCGGGCGCACCGCCTCGCCCGTCGCGCGCAGCTCCGCATGCGCCCGGTCGGCCAGCAGCCGGGCGCCGGCCCCCTCGAACGCCGCGGCGGCGGCGCGCAGGTGGGTGCGCGCCTCGGTGCGTCGCCGGGCGCGCCGCAGCGCCTCGCCCAGGTGCAGCCGGGTCACCGCGCCCATCAGGGGCCAGCGCTCGCCGGCGTGGAGCGCGAGGGCGTGCTCCAGGTGCGCGATGGCGGCGTCGCCCTCGGCGAGCAGGCCCCGGCACCGCTCGCCCAGGGCCGCCGCCCAGCCGACCCCCATCACCTCCGACCACCGGGTGAACCGCTCCAGCGCCGGCCCCGCCAGCTCCGGGCGCCCCGCGCGGACGGCCGCCTCCACCAGCTCGGGCACCGCGGCGTAGTGCGACAGGGGTGTGCTGCCGGCGCCCCAGGCCCCGAGCACGAGCGGCTCCAGGTGCTCCAGCGCCGCCTCGTACCGCCCCCGGCCCACCTCCAGCAGCGCGAGCGACCAGGTCGCGGTCTCCCACACGGGCATCAGCCCGCGGGCGGCGGCCGCCGCCAGCGCCCGGCCGGCCTCGGCCCGGCACCCCTCCTCGTCGCCGCGCATCGCCGCCACCGCGGCCAGCACCGCCTGGCTCTGGGCGACGCTGTTGTCGATGCCGGCCTCCTCCGTGAGCCGCAGCGCCTCGTCGCCGTCGGCCCCGGCCTCGTCCACGCGCCCGTGCCACGCGAGGAAGGCGCCCCGGCGGGTGAGGGCGACGGCGACCGTGGCGAGGGCGCCGCGCACCCGCGCGAACTCGATCGCGCGCGACTGCAGCGCGAGCGCGCGCTCGGCGTCGCCCAGCCACACCCCCGCGTTGGCCGCCCACACGAGCGCCCGGGGGTCGCCCAGCGACTCGCCCCGGGAGGCCACCTCGGCGAGCAGTACGGCGGCCTCCTCGACCCGCCCCTCCGCGATGGCGCCCACGCCCCGCAGCCACGTGCGCCCCAGCATCTCCCCCGTCTCGGGCAGCGCGTCGAGGCGGCGGCGGATGCGCT
Source organism: Miltoncostaeaceae bacterium (assembly GCA_035553775.1). Taxonomy (GTDB): domain Bacteria; phylum Actinomycetota; class Thermoleophilia; order Miltoncostaeales; family Miltoncostaeaceae; genus DATMJR01. Next base: position 4,157 of record DATMJR010000137.1, read on the forward strand.
CGGTGCCCTCCCCGTCGCCCGCGCGCACGGCCGCCTCGGCGGCGCGCAGCAGCAGGTCCGACGCGGTCGCGGGGTCGGAAGCGGCGGCGGCGGCCTCCTCCAGCATCCCGCGCGCGTCGGCGGGGGCGCCGCGCGTGAAGGCGATCGCCGCGCGCACGGAGAGGATCCGCCCGCGCAGACGCCCGTCGGGGGCGAGCGCCTCCGCCTGATCGGCCAGCGCCTGGGCCCACGGCGCCCGTCCCGAGCGCCAGGCCGCCTCGGCGGCCGACGCGAGCCGGTCGGCGCGGTGCCGCTCGTCGACGCTCAACTGGGCCGCGCGCTCCAGGGTCGTCGCCGCCGCGGCGTGCCCGCCCCGGGCCCCGGCGCGCTCGGCGGTGCGCTCCAGCTCGGCCGCCACCTCCTCGTCCGGCACGAAGGTGGCGGCCGCCCGGTGCCAGGCCCGCCGATCGGCGTCCTCGGGCCCGTCGAGCACCTCGGCGAGCGCGGCGTGGGCCGCCTGGCGCAGGGCGAACGGCAGCCCCCGCTGCAGGACCGACCGTGCCAGCGGATGCCGCAGCACCAGCCGGTCCCCCGTCACCGCCGCGAGCCCGGACGCCTCCACGCGCTCCAGGTCCGCCACGCCGGCGCCCATGCGCGCGGCCGCCCGCATGACCAGGGCCAGGCCGCCCGTGTCGTCGGCGACGGCGACCGCCAGCACCGCCCGGGCGCGCTCGTCGAGGTCCCGGGCGCGGTCGGCGAACGCGTGCTCGAGCCGGCTGGTGAGCGGCAGGCGGTCGGGCAGCGGCGCCCGGCCGGTCAGCTGCGGCGCGTCGAGCGCGGCGGGCAGCTCCATCAGGGCCAGGGGGTTGCCGCCGGTGAGCGCCACCAGGCGCTCGGCCACGTGGGGGGCGATCGCCCGCCCGGCGCGCCGCTCCAGCAGACGACGCGCGTCGTCCCGGCCGAGGGGGCGGAGCCGCAGCTCGGGCAGGCCGGCCCCCTCGAACCGGCGGGCCTCGCCCTCCCGCGCGGCGAGCAGCATCGCCACCGGCTCGGCGCCGAGACGCCGTGCCATGAAGCCGAGCGCCTCCGCCGAGGGCCGGTCGAGCCACTGCGCGTCGTCCACCAGGACCAGCACCGGCCCCGCGTCGGAAAGGTCGGCGAGCACGCCGAGGGCGCCCAGCGACACCAGGAACCGGTCGTCGGTCCGCTCGGCGCTCAGCCCGAACGCCCCGCGCAGCGCGGCCGCCTGCGGCGCCGGCAGGGCGTCCACACGGCCGAGACCGGGGGCGAGCACCTGGTGCAGGCCCGCGAAGGCGAACTCCGCCTCCGACTCGACGCCCACCGCGCGCAGCACCGTCATGCCCTCCGCCCGCCGGGCGGCCTCGCCGAGCAGCGCCGACTTGCCCACGCCGGCCTCGCCGCGCACCACCAGCGCCCCGCCGCGCGCGGCGCGGGCGTCGGCCAGCAGGGCGTCGACGGCCGCGAGGTCGGCCGCGCGCCCGATCAGCCCGTCGTCGTGAGGAGCGGAGTGCAGGGTGGCACCGCCGGCCGGAGGGGGTGGGTGGCGCCCCCGTGGGCGCGGCCCGCCGGGAGCCGGGGGGCTCCCGTCATCGCTGCGGATGGTACCGCCGCGCGCGGCCGCCGCCCCGCCGTCGGCGCTCGCGCGGGCGCACCTCGTCGCCGGCCGGACCCGGCGGCGTTAGGGTCCGCCGATGCGCCTGCGACTGCTGCGCCACGCCACGCTGCTGCTGGAGTACGCCGGGGTCCGGCTGCTGGTCGACCCCATGCTCGGGCGGGCCGGCAGCCAGCCGCCGATGCCCGACACCGACGACCCCCGGCCGAACCCGCTGGTGGACCTGCCGGTCGCCCCCGAGACGGTCGTCGCGCAGACCCAGGCGGTGCTCGTCTCGCACCTGCACGGCGACCACGTCGACGCCGACGGCGTGGGCCTGCTGCCGCGCGACGTCCCGGTGGTGTGCCCGCCGGCGGCCGCGGGCCTGTTCGCGGCCCGGGGCCTGGCGGCGCGGCCGCTGGAGACGACCACGGAACTCGGCCCGATCCGCGTCACGCGCACCGGCGGGCGCCATGGGCACGGCGCGATCGGCCGCGAGATGGGCGAGGTGTCGGGCTTCGTGCTGCAGGCCGACGGCGAGCCGAGCGTCTACATCGCCGGCGACACCGTGTGGTGCGCCGACGTGGAGTCGGCGCTGGCGTCGCACTGGCCGGACCTGGTCGTGGTCAACGCCGGCGCGGCGCGCCTCCGCGCCGGGGAGCCCATCACGATGGACGCGTCGGACGTGGCCGCGGTGTGCCGCGCCGTCCCCCACGCCCTGGTCGTCGCCGTGCACATGGAGGCCATGAGCCACTGCGGCCTCGGGCGGGACGACCTGCGCGCCGCGATGGAGGAGGAGGGCCTCGGCGGGCGCGTGCTCACGCCCGCCGACGGGGAGACGCTGGAACTCGCCTTCGGCTGAGGGCCGCGCCGGGCGCGCCGCGGCGGGCCGGCGGCCGGGAGCCGCCCCGGCGCCGCCGCAGGCGCCGCGCCCGTCAGTCCCGGGTGGAGCGCTGGTAGGCGGCCACCGCCAGCGGCACGCACACCACGACGATGCCGACGATCCAGGCGAGGCTGTACGCGACCGGGTGCCGCAGCGACCAGGGGGCGTCGCCCGTCGAGGCGGCGCCGGGGTTGCCGAACAGGTCGCGCAGCGCCTCGGCCACGGTGGTGACGGGGTTCCACTGGGCGAACGTCCGCAGGGGCCCGGGCAGCGTCTCCACCGGCACGAAGGTGCTCGCCACGAACGTGATCGGGAAGATCGCCACGAAGCCCACGCCCTGCACCGCCTCGGGGCTCGGCAGCAGCGCGCCCAGCAGCACGCCCAGCCAGATCACCGCGAAGGCGAAGGCGAGCATGAGCGCGTAACCGCGCACGGCGTCGCCGACGGACGTGTGGATGCGCCAGCCCACGATGAGGCCGCACAGCGACATGAGCGTGATGGGAAGCAGCGCGCGCACCAGGTGCGACACCGCGTGCCCGCCCAGCACCGCCCCGCGGGCGACGGGCAGCGACCGGAAGCGGTCGATGGCGCCGTTGCGTTTGTCGGTGGCCAGCGAGATGGCGACGCCGAACGCGCCGAACACGATGGTCTGGCTGAAGATGCCGCCCATCAGGAACTCGCGGTAGTCGCCGTCGTCGCCCCCGCCGACGCTGATGGCGCCGCCGAACACGTACGCGAACAGCAGCACGAACATGACGGGCTGGAGCGTCACGTCGGCGAGTGCCTCCGGCTGGCGGCGCATGTGCACCAGCCCACGGCGGGCGATGACCCAGGTGTCGCGCAGCGCGCCCCCGCGCCGCGTCTCCACCGGCGGCAGCGCGACCGTCATCCGGTCACCTCCGCCGTCTCCTCGGCGGGCGTGCCGGTGAGCGTGAGGAAGACGTCGTCGAGGGTGGGACGGCGCAGCCCCAGCTCCTCCAC
>DATMJR010000138.1:0-7481 GCA_035553775.1 Miltoncostaeaceae bacterium
CCGCCTCCCGTCGGGGCCGCACCGGGACCCCTCTATCATCGGAATCCGGTGCCCCGGTCCCCTCAGCCCCTGCTGCGCCGTCTCGCCACGGCGGTCGGCGCGGTGGTGGTCGTGCTCGCGATCTTCGCCGCCGGCGTGCTCGTCGGCGGCCACCCCGAGGCGACGGGCATCACCCGCCTGCCGCCACCCGTGCGCGACGCGATCCTCGGGCCGGACCGGACGCCGGTCCGCGAGGTGCTGCGGATCCTGGAGGACGGCTACTACCGGGAGGTCGACGCCCCACGGCTGGAGCGGCTGTCCGTGGACGGGCTGCTGCGGGGCCTCGACGACCCGTACACGTTCTACCTGGACCCGGAGCAGTACGCCGAGCTGCAGCGGGACACCGAGGGCGTGTTCTTCGGCGTGGGCATGACCGTGCGCGAGGGCGAGGGCGGCGCGGTGGTCACCGGGGTCTACGCCGACAGCCCGGCCGAGCGCGCGGGCGTGCGCACCGGCGACGTCATCGTCGAGGTCGACGGGCGCGACGTGCGGCGGGCGCCGCTCGACGCGGTGGTGCGCGCCATCCGCGGCCCCGAGGGCACCGAGGTGCGGGTGGGCTTCCGGCGCGGCGAGCGGCCGCGGCAGCTCACCCTGCGCCGGGCCCGCATCCGGGTGCCGGTGGTCACCTCCCGCGTCGAGACGGTGGACGGCCGGCGGGTCGGCTACGTGCGGCTGGCCGAGTTCGACCGGGGGGCCGGCGACCAGCTGCGGGAGGCGGTGCGCGACCTCGCCGGGCGCGACGTCCGCGGGCTCGTGCTCGACCTGCGGGGCGACCCGGGCGGCCTGGTGGACGAGGCGGTCGCGGTGAGCGGCGTGTTCCTGCCGCGCGGCAGCGACGTTGTCACCATCGAGGGCCTGCACCGGGCGCGCCGAACGCTGCGCACGAACGCGCGCCCCGCCACCGACCTGCCGCTGGTGGTGCTCGTCGACCGCAACAGCGCGAGCGCGTCGGAGATCGTCGCCGGCGCGCTGCGCGACAACGACCGGGCGCGTCTCGCGGGCACGCGCACCTTCGGCAAGGCCCTGGTGCAGACCACGCGGCCGCTGCGCAACGGCGGGGCCCTGCGCTACACCAGCGCCCGCTACCTGACCCCCGACGGCAGCGACATCAACCGGCGGGGGCTGCAGCCCCCGCTGCGCGCGGCCGACGACCCGGACACCCCCGCGGACGAGGCGCTGCCGGTGGCCCTGCGCGCCGCCGCCGGGAGCCCGTAGTGCCGCGTGGCGGCCCCGCCGCGGAGGTGGTCGCCGAGATGGTGGCCGCCGGGCGCGCCGCCGCCGCCCGCCCCGCCTTCGCGCCGGGCGCGGACATCCCGATGTCGGCCCGCACGCGCGGGGAGGCGGCGGTGGGCGACCTGGTGCGCATGCTCGTGCAGGGCCGCCAGGCGCGCATCCTGGAGGTCTACGGGCCGGCCCGGGCACCGGGGGCCGTCATGGCGGCGCTGCTCGCCGACGAGGGGCGCGGGCACGGCTTCCGGCGGGAGGTCGAGGCCGAGGTGGCCGCGATCGCCGACGACGACCCCCTCGCCGACCCCGGCCGCCGCGACCTGCGCGACCAGGATGTCGTCACCATCGACCCGCAGGGCGCCAAGGACCACGACGACGCCATCGCGGCGCGCCACGAGGGCGACGACGTGCGGCTGTGGGTCCACATCGCCGACGTCTCCCACTACGTGCCGGCCGGCGGCGCCATCGACCGCGAGGCCGCCCGCCGGGGCACCTCCGTCTACGTGCCGGGCACGGTGGAGCCGATGCTGCCCGCGCGGCTCTCGGCCGACCTCTGCAGCCTGCGGCCGGGGGTCGACCGGCGGGCGGTGACCGCGGAGATGCGCGTGGATCCGGCCGGGGAGCTGCACGACGTCCGCTTCCACCGCTCGGTGATCCGGTCCGAGGGGCGCCTCACCTACCCGGAGGTCGACGCCCACCTGGGGGGCGCCCCGCTACCCGGCGGGGCGGGGCTCGCGGCGACGGTCGCCGCGGCGCGCGAGGCGTCCCGCCGCCTGCGGGAGCGGCGGCGCCGACGCGGCGCCCTGGAGGTCGACGGCGGCGAGCCCGTGTGGTCGCTCGCGCCGGACCGGGTCGAGGGCGTGCACCGGGAGCACCAGACGCCGTCGCACGCGCTGGTCGAGGACTGCATGATCGCCGCCAACGAGGCCGTGGCGCGCTTCCTGATCGCCCGGCGCGCGCCGACCCTGTTCCGCTTCCACGAGGACCCGGCCCAGGTGCGCGTCGAGCGCCTCCACGCCCAGCTGGAGGCGCTGGACGTGGCGGCCCCGCCGCTGCGGGAGGGCCCCCTGGCGCCGTCGGAGCGGCGCGAGGCGGCACGCGCCGCCGGGGAGGCGGTGACGCGCCACCTGGCCGCCGCGCGGGCGCGGGGGGAGCCGGCGCGTGGCGCCGCGCTGTGGGGCCTGGTGCTGCGCGCCCTGGCGCAGGCCCACTACACGGCCGACGCCGTCGGGCACTCGGGGCTCGCGAGCGCCGCGTACACGCACTTCACCTCGCCCATCCGGCGGTACCCGGACCTGCTCGTGCACCGGGCGCTCCTGGACGCGCTCGGCCTGGGGCCGCCGGGTCCCGACGCGGCAGAGCTTTCGGTCGCGGGCCCGTCCTCCTCGGAGTCCGAGCGCGAGGCGGCGGCGATCGAGCGCCGCGCCGACCGGATCTGCGCGGCGCTGCTGCTGGAGCAGGAGCTGCGCGGCGACCCCGACGCGGCGGTGGTGGCGGAGGTGACCGGCCTGGTGCCCGGGGGCGCCTTCGTGGCCTGGGGCGAGGTGTTCGAGGGCTTCCTGCCCGCCCGGCGCATGACGGACGCCGAGCTGGTGCTGGACCCGCTCGAGGTCGCGCTCGCCGACGGGACCGGCCGGAGGGTGCTTCGCCTGGGCGACCCGGTCGCGGTGCGCGTGACGGACGTGGAGCCCCTGCGGGGCCGCGTCACGGTGGAGCCGGCCGACGGCCCCCGGCGCCCTCGCCTGCGCCGCCCGGCGGCAGGCCGCCGCCGGGCTTGACGCGGGCACGTCCGCGCTACAGGACGACCCCCAGCACCGCGAGGACGAGGGCGGCCACGGCGAGCGCCGCCGCGGAGAGCACGAACACGGTGCCCCACTTGCCGGCGCTCTCCATCAGCTCCTCCTCGCTGCGCAGCGAGATCAGGTACTGGCCGTCCCGGGGCTTTCGCACCTCGGGCCGCTCGGCGTCCCCGTGGGCGCCGCCGAGCACGTACAGGGGGTCGCCCTCGCGGATGACCCACTCCTCGTAGCGGTAGCCGATCACGTCGCCGTCGCCGCCCAGGGTGACCGGGCCGATGCGCACCGACACCGACGGCGCCCCCCGCTCGAAGCGGTCGGCCACCTCGCGCGGCTGGTCGATGCTCGCGCCGTCCGGGTCGAGGGGGACCGCGCCGGACGCGTCCACGAGCATGAACGGCGTCTTCGACGTCTCGTCGGACAGGGTCTGGTCGGACTGCGTCGTGCGGGTGCGTCCCTCGGAGTCGCGGCTGGTGCGGCGCGTGCGCACGCTGGTGCGGGTGCGGTACCAGACGCACGGGCTCTCGGTCAGCGGCGCCGTCACCGGGCCGCCCGGGCCGGCGCCCGCGCGCCCCTTCAGCTCCACGCGCATCCCCGGCGCGTCGGCCGCCACCTGGCCGATCTGCGCGGCGTCGTAGGTGGGCACCTCGGCGAAGCGCCGCAGGCGGCCCCGGTTGTGCCGGGCGCCGAGGAACGCGAGCACGGCGAGCACCGCGCAGATGGCGGCCGCGATCAGCATGACGGCTCCTGCGCGCGCACGGGGACGGGTCGTCGGTGGGGTGTCATGGACGCTCCTCGAAAGGGGGGATCGGCTCGGCCCGGCACCCTAAACCCGGCGCGCCCGGCCCGCGCGCGGTGGTCGGGGTCGCCGCACCGGTACCCTTGGCCGCATGGCGAAGGCGCGCGGCAGGGGGGGCAAGGGGTCGGGCGCTCGCGACGAGCGCTTCCGCGACATCGCGCGCAACCGGCGGGCGACGTTCGAGTACGAGATCCTCGAGCGCCTGGAGGCCGGCATCGTGCTCGTGGGCACCGAGGTCAAGGGGCTGCGGGAGCGCGGCGCCTCGATTGCCGATGCCTACGTGATGATCCGCGACGGCGAGGCCTGGCTCGTGGGCGCCACCATCCAGGAGTACGCCAACGCCGGCTACGCCCACCACGACCCCCAGCGCTCGCGCAAGCTCCTGCTGCACCGGCGCGAGATCGACCGGCTCCACTCGCGCCTGGCCGAGAAGGGCCTGTCGCTCGTCCCCCTGCGGATGTACTTCAGCGAGGGACGCGCGAAGCTGGAGCTGGGCCTCGGGCGCGGCAAGACGCTGTACGACAAGCGCCGCGGCATCGCGGAGCGGGAGCAGAACCGGGAGCTCGCCCGCGCGATGAAGCGCGGCTGAGCGCCCGCCGCGCGGGGCGCGGACGGGCGGGCGCGGCGGGCGGGCGCGGGCGCCGGGGTCACCGCACCAGCCGGATGCCGGTGATGCGCAGCGTCACGGTCGGGGTGTGGCCGCCGCGCCACACCGTGGGGAGCGCGCTCTGCAGGCCGAACCGCAGGTACCGGACGTCGCGCATGTTGCGCATCCGTCCCTTGAGCGGGTGCGCGCGGCGCAGGTCGATGCGGATGTTCTGCACCGGCCGCCCGATGGCCAGGTTGCGCGAGTTCATGTAGTGCCCGCCGGGCGTCACGATCAGGTACCAGCGCTGGCCCGGGCGCGAGTTGCGCACGACCTGGACCGTCATGTCGAGGAAGCGGTGGCGCGACCAGTCGCGGGCGGCACGGCCCGCGGCCCCGCGCCGGTACAGGGCCTCCACGGAGGGCGTGGTGCCGCCCGCGCGGTAGCGGCTCTCACCCTGGGCGCCGTACGCGTTGCCGACCGTCACCGTGATCCCGTCGGCCGCGCGCCGCACGCGGGCGGGGGCGCGGGTGCTGCGGAAGGGGCCGAGGTCCGGACCGAGCACCGGCCGGTCCGGCGACCGCGGGAGCGGGGGCACGACCACCTCCCCGCCACCCGCCGCCAGCAGTTCCCGCGGCACGTCCGCCGTCACCGCGTCGATCAACCCCTCGGGGTCGCGGCTCACGGTCAGCGTCCCGCCGACGGGGGGGACCCCCGCGATCTGCCAGCGCCCGTCGCGGCCGGTGGTGGTCTCGAAGGTGCCGAACCGCACCACCGCGCCGTGCACGGGGGCGCTCGCCGCGGTGGCGCGCGCCCCCCGGGAGGTGGCCCGCGTGCCCGCCGTGGTCACCCGGCCGGAGATCGTGGCCAGCGGCCGGCCCGACAGGCGGGCGACCACGGCGCGGCGGGCGGCGTCGACGGCCGCCGGCGAGGTCTCGACCACCGGCAGGTAGCCGGGGCGCGCGTACTCGGAGCACGCGTCGCCGCCGTCGCCGTCGGTGGTGCCCGTGAAGGGCCGCGCGACGCCCGACATCACGCGGGCGTGGAACGCCGGGTCGGCGGCGCGCAGCTGAGCCAGCAGGTGGTGGTCCTCGGCACCGTCCCGCAGGGCCTCCAGCCGCAGCGACCCGTAGGCCGGCTCGGCGGGCCCGGACCCGGGCCAGATCAGGCTCGCCTCGCCGTTTCCGCCGACCTCCCGCCGGGCCCCGCCGCAGCGCACGTCCGCCTTGGTGTGGCTCAGGTACCAGGGGTCGGCGCCCGGGGCGCGGAAGTTCTTGCCGCTCCAGTTGTTGAGGCCCCAGTAGAAGAAGCCCTGCACGCCCTCGCGCTCGGCCAGCCAGCCCAGCAGCCGCGGCTCGCTGCCGGGCTTGTCGATGAGCACGTTCGGCGTGTAACGCTGCGTGTCGCTGCCGTACGTGTACCACCACAGGCGCTTGCCCTGGGCGCGCACGCGCGCCGCGCCCGCGGGGTCCTTGTAGAGGTCCCACAGCGGCGGCACCCAGATGTCCACCGACGACCCCATCTCGCGCACCGCGGCGGGCGAGGGGGCCTCGGTGACCATCACCGGGACGGCCGGGGAGGCCGACCGCAGCTGCGCGGCCGCGCGCCGGACCACCGGGTACTCGCTCGCCGTGGGCTCGTCGACGACCAGCGCGAAGGTGCGCGCGATCAGGGGCGCGTACCGTGACGACAGGGACGCGGCCGTGGCCCGGCGGCGCGCGTCCTGCCGGTACTCGCGGTCCTCGGCGCCGGCGTAGAGCGGGAAGTTCGGCAGGAACGGCACCTCCACGGCCGGGAACCCGGCCGCGATGAACCGGTCGAGGTTGTCGGCCCGGCGGATCGTGCTGCCGAACTCGGTGTTGCGGAAGTCGAGCGCCCCGGTGGCGGAGTCGACCCGGGGCGTCGTCATGGGCGCGCGCCCCGGGCTGACGCCCCGGGAGCGCAGCAGCGGCAGCAGCGAGTCGTAGACGCCCGCCACGAAGCGGGGGTCGTCCTCCTCCACCCCGAGCGACCGGGCGAGGTTGCCCACGTGCAGGCGGGCCACGATCGGGAAGCGGTCGCGGTCGACGGTGAGCGGCGCCACCTCCAGCGCCAGCGGCAGGGCGCCGGCCGCGCCGAGGTCGACCGTGCCGGTGTAGGTGCCCGGGGCCGCGTCGGCCGGGACGTCCACCAGCACGTAGAACGGCGTCGTCTCGCCGACGGGGAGCGTCACCGGGCCGTCGACCGGGATCAGCGGGTCCGGGTACCGCCCGTCCCCGCGCAGCGGACCCATGCCCGTCGAGGGACGCGCCAGCCGCACGTAGCCCACGCGGTACAGCGACACCCGTGCGGCGGGGATCACCCCGGGTCCGGTGAGGTCGGTGACCGAGGGCTCCACGGTGAGCGGCGCGTCGGTGCGCACCGCGACCAGGCCGCCCTCGCCCTCGCCGCGTGCGGCGACCAGGTCCAGGGCGCCCTCGGCGGACGCCGGCCGCGTGCTGCCGGGGAAGACGGTGTCGGTGGCGAGGGCCGGCCACACGTCGGCCGCCGTCGCCGCCGCGGGCGTCAGCGCCGCGACGGCCAGGGCGGCGCACAGGTGTCGGTGCAGGCGGCGGCGCATGCTGTCCTCGGGATCGGTCTCGGGGCCCGGCGACGGCCGGCTCCCCCGGAGATCGACCGCCGCGCCGCGGGTCTTGACGCGGCGCGACGCGATGCCCGGCGCCCGCGCCCCTTCCGGTCCGTCCCGCCGCGGGTAGCGTCCGTGTCGTATGCGACTCGTGATCCTGTCCGACGCCAACGTCGCCGCCACGGAGACCCTCATCCGGGCCACGGTGCGCCTGGCCCGCCGGCGCCCCGACGTGACGATCGCCGCCTTCGTGACCGCGCGGCCCGGGGCCTTCCACGTGCCGCTGCGCCGCCAGGCGCGCCGCGCCCTGCGCCGGGCGCTGATGACGGCGGCCAACGGGCGGACCCCGCCCGGCAGCCCCGAGAGCCGCGGCGGCGCCTCCCTGCGCGCGCTGGCCCGCGCCGGCGTCCCCGTGGTGGTGCCCCCGCC
>DATMJR010000139.1:0-10986 GCA_035553775.1 Miltoncostaeaceae bacterium
CCCCCCGGACGGCCACGGAGCGCCGGTCGCGCGGCGAGCGGCCCGCGCGGCGCCCGGAGCCCGCGGCGGCCCCGGCGGCGGAGGCGCCCGCCCCGCCTGCCGCGCCCGCGCCGGCCCGGCGGCGCGGCGCGCCCTCACGCGAGGTGCGGCGGCTGGAGGGCGTGGTGGCGCGCCTGGAGGCCGAGGTGGCCGAGGTGGAGGGCCGGCTGTCGGCGCCGGAGACGCTGGCCGACCGGGCGCTGCTGGCGGAGCTCGGCGACCGGCACCGCGGCCTGCAGCAGGAGCTCTCGTGGGCGATGCACGAGTGGGAGCGCGCCGCGGAGGCCGCGGGCGTGTAGCGGCGGGGCGGGCCCCTCGGGCCCGCCCCGCGACGGCGTCAGCTCTCGGTGATGCCGATCTCCGTCAGGTACTCGGCGGCCACGTCCTCCGGGTCCTCCCGGTCGAGTTCGACCGCGGCGTTGAGCTCCTGGATCTTCTCCTGGGTGAGGCCCTCGTCCACCTGGGCGAGCGTGTCCTCGAAGGCCTTCCGCTGGTCCGCGGTCAGGCTCTCCAGCCACTCGGTGTTGACCACCGGGTAGGTCCGGAACGGGATCTTCCCGGAGAAGGCGCCCTTGTCGTCCTCGATCAGCACCAGCGGTAGCTTGGCGAGCTGCGGGTCGGTGCCGAAGGCGTAGACGCACTGGGCGCGGCCGCGCTCGATGGGCTGGTAGCGCAGCGAGATGTCGACCGTGACGGTGTCCTTGAACCGCACCCCGTACTCGCGGCGCAGCACCGGCAGTCCGTCGGGGCGGGTCAGGTGCTCGGCGTTGGCCGAGTACACGAGGTTGGGCGACGCCTCGCCCAGCGCGGTGAGGTTGTCGATCGAGTACTGGTCGACGGCCTCGCGGGTGCAGGCCACCTCGTTGCCGTTGTTGTAGGGCGCCGGCGGCAGCGCGGTGAGCCCGCGCGAGGCGGAGCCCTCCACGACCTGCTGGAAGAGGGCGTCCCGGTCGTCGGGGGCGTCCTCGGCCGTGCGCTTGAGGATGTTCAGGTAGGTGGTGCCGTCGTACTCGGCGTACAGGTCGATGTCGCCGCGCCGGACGGCGGCGTCGGCGAGCTCCGTGCTGGCGAGGCTGCGCACGTTGACCGAGAAGCCGCGCGCGCGGAGGGCCTGCGCGTAGGCCTGGGTCACCACGAAGCTCTCGGTGAAGCCCTTGTCGGCGATGTCGACGGTCGCGCCCGCGCCCGAGGCGGCGGTGGTGTCGCCCCCGGTGCCGGCGTCGTCGTCGTCGCCGCAGGCCGCGAGGCCGGTGGCGAGCGCCGCCGCCAGGGAGATCGCGGCCAGGCGGCGGGTCCAGGTGTTCACAGGTGTCCTCCTCGGGGTCGGGGTGCCCGGCGGCGCCGGGCCCGGGTCATGCGGCGGTACGCGGCGTGTGCGGCGCGGCGCGGGGGCCGCGGCGTGCGGCCAGTCGCAGGCCGCGCGGGGTGAGCAGGCGCTGCAGCACGGCGAGCAGGCCGCCGATGCCGAGCGCCAGGAGCGCGGTGGGGATGGCGCCGGCGAGCAGCACCTGGTCGTTGGAGTTGGCCAGCCCGGAGAGGATCAGCACCCCGAGCCCGCCGGCGCCGACGGCGGCCGCCAGGGCCGCGGTCGCCACGATCTGGATGGCCGCGATGCGGATCCCCGCGAACAGCAGCGGCAGGGCCATCGGCAGCTCGACGCGGGTGAGCACGGCGGCGGGGGTGAACCCCATGCCGCGGGCCGCCTCGACCACGCCCCGGTCCACCTCGCGGATCCCGGTGATCGTGTTGAGCAGCACGGGCGGCACCGCGAGCGCGATCAGCCCCACCAGCGCGGGCCGCTCGCCGATGGACGACAGGGCCACCACCAGCGCCATCAGCGCGAAGGTGGGGATCGTGCGGCCCAGGTTCGAGAAGGCCACCAGGGCGAAGGCGGCGGCCCGCCCGGTCTTCGCGGCGAGGATGCCGATCGCGATGCCGAGGGCCGTCGCCACGGCCAGGGCCAGCAGCGACAGGCGCAGGTGCACCCACAGCTGGGCCGGCCCGTCGAGGTTGGGGTCGGTGAACGCATCCCAGATGCCGGAGGGGCTCATCGCGCGGCGCGCACCCGGGTCCACGGCGTCGCCAGCCGCTCGGCGAGCACCAGCAGGGCGTCGAGCGCCAGCGCCAGCACGGTGGCGCAGACGGTGCCCACCAGGATCGGCGTCAGGAACAGCTGGCGCTGGATGCCGTCGGTCCAGATGAGCTCGCCCAGCCCGCCGCCGCCCACGAAGACCGCGATGGTGGCGATGCCGACCGTGCTCACGGTCGCCAGCCGGACGCCGGCCATGATCGCGGGGATCGCCAGCGGCAGCTCCACGCGCAGCAGGGTCTGACGCGGTGTCAGGCCCATCCCGGTGGCGGCCTCCCGCACCGCGGCGGGCACCGCCTGCAGGCCGACCACCGTGTTGCGCACCAGCATCGTGAGCGCGTAGGCGACCAGCCCGATGATGGCCGGCGTATCGCCGATGCCGATCAGGGGCACCAGCGCCGCGAAGAGCGCCAGGCTCGGGATCGTGTAGAGCACGTCGCTGACGCCGGCCGCCGCCGCGAAGGGCAGGCGCCGGTTGCGCACCAGCACCCCCAGGGGCACGGCGATCGCCACCGCCAGCACCACGGAGATCGCCGTGATCTGGACGTGCTCGACGGTGAGGCGGGTGATGTCGTCGGTGTGCCGCTCGATCCAGTCCCAGCGGATCGGCTCAGCCATCGCGGCTCTCCGCCAGCACGCGGTCCTCCGCGCCGGGGCCGCGCAGCACGCCGGTGATCTCGTGCACCCCCACCAGGCCGGTGCAGCGTCCCGCGCCGTCGACGACCACCCCGTAGGCCGCGTTGGCCTCGAACAGGGCCGACAGCGCGTCGCGGAGGGTCGACACCTGGTCCAGGACGGGCTCCACCGTGGGCGGCCCCGCGGGCACCGTGCCCGACAGGCGGTCCCTGTGCAGCCAGCGCAGGGGCCGGCCGTCGCCGTCCACCACCAGCAGGGCGCCCTCGAGCGGTGCCAGGTCGCCCGCCGCGACGCGGGCGTGCACCGCGTCGGCCGCCGTGCCCGAGGTGATCGCCGGGGCGGGGAGCAGCGGGATCTCCTCCAGGCGGGTGAGCCCGAGGCCCTTGAGGGCGCGGTCCGCGCCGACGAAGTCGGCCACGAAATCGTCGACGGGGTGGGCGAGCAGCTCGGCGGGCGGGGCGAACTGCACCAGCCGTCCGTCGCGCATCACCGCCACCAGGTCGGCCATCTTGACGGCCTCGTCGATGTCGTGGCTCACGAACACGACGGTCTTCGGCACCTGCCGGTGCAGCCGCAGGAAGTCGTTCTGCAGCCGCTCGCGCGTGATCGGGTCGACCGCGGAGAAGGGCTCGTCCATCAGCATCAGCGGCGGGTCGGCGGCGAGCGCGCGCGCGAGGCCCACCCGCTGCTGCTGGCCGCCCGACAGCTCGGCCGGGTACCGGCGGGCGTACTCCTCGGCCGGCAGCCCCACCAGTGCGAGCAGCTCCTCGACGCGCGCCCCCGTGCGATCCCGGTCCCACCCGAGCAGGCGGGGGACCGTGGCGACGTTGGCCGCGACGGTGAGGTGCGGCAGCAGGCCCACCTGCTGGATGACGTAGCCGATGCGCCGCCGCAGCTGCGCGGCCGGCAGCCGGCGCACGTCGGTGCCGTCGATCAGGATCTCGCCCGCGGTGGGCTCGATGAGGCGGTTGACCATCTTCATCGCCGTCGTCTTGCCGCAGCCGGACGGGCCGATGAGCACGCAGACCTTGCCGGCGGGGACGGTCAGCGTGAGGCCGTCGACCGCGGGGCGGCCGGCGCGCGCGTACCGCTTGGTCACCTCGCGGAGCTCCAGCACCCCCGCGGCGACGGTGGCGCCGGGGCCGGTCGAGGAGGTCATCCGGCGAATCTAGTGCCCCCGCCCCCGCCGCTCGCGGGGATCGGTCGGGGGGCGTGAGATCGCTCACACCCGGCCGGGCGCGCCGGGCCGGTTTGGGGCGGCACCCCCAGGGGGTAACGGGCGCGGCAGGCAGGCAGCTCCGGGGCGGTGCTCGCGGCACCGCCCCGCACGCGCCCGGCTACTCGGTGGAGATGTTCGGGTCGGCCTGCTGGGTGACCGGCACCAGCGCGATGAAGTGGGACGCCGGGTCCTCCATCAGGGGCTCCACGCGCGCCGCCGCCTCGGGCTGGTCCGACTCCGCCAGCGCGTCGCGGTAGCGGCCCAGCAGCTCCTGCACGTTGGCCGCGTCCGACTCGTCGAGCGGCGCCAGGCTCACCTTGGCCGCCTTGGACAGCCGCCGCCGGATGGCCCGCTCGTCCAGGTTCCACGCGGGGTTCTGGCGGACGTACACGACGCCGCCGGTCATGCCCGAGCAGATCCAGGGGCCGGGGTCGCCGAGCACCACCACGCGCCCGCCCGTCATGTACTCGAACGCGAAGCCCTTGCAGTTGGCGCGGGCGCCCAGGCTGCCCAGCCGGTCCTCGAGCGGCCGGTCGGGCTCGCCCCCGATCACCAGGTCGGCGCCCGACAGCCGGATGCCCGCGCGCGCGTCGGCCCCGCCCTGGATCAGGAACAGGCCGCGCTGCGCGCCGTAGGCGAAGCTCTTGCCCACGTGGCCGCCGACCCAGTCGCCGTCGGCGTTCGGGGCCTTCAGCACCTGCACCTCGCCGCCCAGCGCGCACTTGCCGACGCCGTCCTGCGCGCCGCCGAACACGCGCACGCGCACGCCGCCGAGGGTGAACGCCGCCAGGCCCGACCCCGCCGCGGCGCCCTTGGTGAACGCCAGGTCCACCATCGGCTCGCCGCCGCCGCGCTCGGCGTGGGTGAGGATGTCCGGGTTGCCGCCGTGCGCCATGGTGTTGCGCCGGCTGGTGCCGTCGCCGCCGCCGTCCAGCCCGTGGCCCGCCGTGCCGCCGCCGATGTCCTCGGCGCCGCCGCCGTTGCGCGCCTCCGGCCCGTGCCCGTTGTGGCCGTTGCCGTTGCCGATGCCCGGCACGCCCTCCAGCTCGCTGACCCGCCAGCTGGTGTGCACCCCCGTGTGGGCGCGGGCGATGAGCCCGGCCAGGTCGGTGCCCAGGTTGCGGTCGGCCGCGGTGGTGGTCTCCTCCTCCACCGCGAGCGCCGATCCGGCGGCGAGCCGCTCCGCCGCCACCTCGGGCGCGCGGTGGGGCGGCGGCGGGTTGAACGCGCGGAAGAACCGCGGCTGCCCGTCGGCCGCCGTGATGACCCGGTCGCGCACCGGCGTGAGCAGCCCCGTGAGGTCGAGCCGGTCGTGGTGCGACACCTGCACCAGGCGGTCGGCGTGCCCGACGAGGTCCTGCACGCGGGTGGCGCCCATGCCGCCCGCGATCTCGCGCACGGCCTCGCCCATCTCGGTGAAGTACCGCACCAGGTGGGCCACGGACTCGTCGTAGACGCGCGGCACGAACCGCTTGAGGCCGCGCTCCTTGGCCTCGTGCGGGTCCTCGATCTGGGTGGCGATGCCGACGTGGCAGGTGTCGAGCTGGCAGCCGCGGCAGATGGTGCAGCCGATGGCGACCATCGCGGCGGTGCCGAAGCCGAGCCGGTTGGCGCCCAGGCAGATGAGCTTGACGGCGTCCTGAGCGGAGCGCAGCCCGCCGTCGGCCCAGATCTCGACCCGGTCGCGGATGCCCGCCTCGGTGAGGGCGTGGTGCGCCAGCACGGTGCCGATCTCGCAGGGCAGGCCCGCCCGCCGCAGCGCGTGCTGGCGCGCGGCGCCCGTGCCGCCGTCGAAGCCGGACAGGGTGATGACGTCGGCGCCCGCCTTGGCGATGCCGATCGCGATCGTGCCGATGCCCGGCACGACGGGGACCTTGACGATCACCCTGACGTGCGGGTTGGCCGTCTTCAGCTCGTCGATGAGCTGCGCCAGGTCCTCGATCGAGTACAGGTCGTGGTTGTTGGAGGGGCTGATGAGGTCGCTGCCCACCTGGGCGTTGCGCGCCCGGGCGATCGCCGCGGTGACCTTGGAGCCCGGCAGGTGGCCGCCCTCGCCGGGCTTGGCACCCTGCCCGATCTTGATCTCCACGATCTCGGAGGAGTTGATCAGCAGCGACGACACCCCGAAGCGGCCGGACGCGATCTGCTGCCCGCGGTGCTTGGGATAGCGGCCGTACATGTCCGGGATCTCGCCGCCCTCGCCGTTCATGCAGAGCATGTCCGCCTGGTAGGCGGCCTCGGCGTAGGCGCGGAACGGGACCTCGCCCTGGCTGCCGAAGCTCATCGAGCTGATCACGAACGGCAGCGTGTGCTCGCCGACGCGCCCGTCGACCTGGTCGGCGGGGACGCGCTGGTCCTCCGGGGCCAGCTGCGGGGCGACGGCGTGGCGGAGCGCCACGGGCTGGTCGCGCTCGAGCTGCTCCAGGCTCTCGGCATACTCCTCGTAGCCCCGCTCCGACGTGGCGACGCGGGCGAGCGCCTTCCACACCTTGGGGTACATGCGCGGCAGCTTGACCTTGGAGGGGTTCTCCTCCCCGGCGCGGATCTGCCGGCCGAGCTCGGCGAGCTCCTCCAGGCCGTCGAAGCCGAGGCCCCGGCCCGCGCTGGCGCAGAAGCCGGGCATCGCGATGACGTCCAGGATCTCCGGCTGCACGCCGATCGCCGACATCAGCCGCGCGTATCCGCGCAGCTCGTGGATGCCGAGCGTGGACAGCACCTTCTCGATGCCCTTCTGCAGGCCGTCCAGCAGGTTGGCGGCGGCCACCGGCGGCTGGGGGTTGGCCTGCACCGCGTACTCGAGCATCGCGTAGGGCACCAGCGCCTGGGCGCCGAGGCCGAGGGCGACCATCACGTCGTGCACGTTGCGGAGACCGGCCGACTGCAGCACCAGGCTGGCGTGGCGCCGGATGGAGGTGCCGTCGTCGTCGTGCGCGGCGCGCAGCGCCCGGTCCGCGGCCGCCACCGCCAGGTGCGGGTCGCAGACCCGCTGGTCCGGGGACGCGCCCATGTCGCTGAGCACGATCAGCTCGGTGCCGGCGCGGACGGACGCGACCACGCGGGCGCACATGTCGTCCAGGTACGCGCGGATGCCGGCGTCCGGGGAGTAGGCCAGGGGCACGATCTCGGCCCGCTCGCCCCACGCGGCCATCACGTCCTCGAAGGTGGCGACGCCCTGGCCCATGCTCACGCGGCGCAGCTCGGGCAGCGACAGGGCGGCCCCGGGCCGCAGGCCGCCGAGCAGGATCGGCATGCGCAGCTCGCAGCGCTGCGGCGGCGCGGGCTCGACGCCCTCGATCGGGGGCCGGCGCCCGAGCACCACGCGGGTGGAGAAGTGCTCCACCTCCCGCTCGCGGTCGATCGCCGGGTTGGTGACCACGGCGACCGTCTCCTGGAAGTAGTCCGACAGCGGCACGGGGACCGGGGTGAAGGGCCCCAGCGGCCCGTCCCACCCCAGCGAGCCCACCGGCTCGGCGCCGCGCTCGGCGTGGAACTCCACCTGCTGCTTGTCGCTCTCGATCCAGCCCGCCGCGGCGAGAACCGTGTCGAGGGGCAGCGCGTCCACCCCGCCGTCGTCCTCCTCCGGCGCCCAGATCGTGGGGTCGAGGCCGCCGGCCAGAAGCGCGCGCGTCTCGGCGTGGGGGAGGGCGCCGCGCTGCTTGGCGCGGTCGTAGACCTCCTGCTGCACGTCGGGGTACTCGAGCACCCGCGGGCCGCCGTCCTCCCCGATGAGGATCGCCATCTTCTCGCCGGGGGCGAGCGGGCGCGGATCGCGGATGAGGTCGCCCACCGCGACGATCCCCGGCTCGGACGAGGCCACGTACCAGTCCGCGGTCTCCAGCCACCACAGCGGCCGCAGGCCGAGCGCGTCGACGGCGACCACCATCTCGCCGCCCTCGCGGGTGGCGAGGGCCACGGGGCCCTGGGCGTACGGGCCGAGCGCCTCGCGGTAGTGCACGTACAGGTCCTGCAGGTGCGCGGGCAGCCGGTGGACCTCGCCGAGGATCGGCGGCAGCACGAACTCCACGGCCTCGAGCAGCGACAGCCCGCGCTCGAACACCAGGCCCTCGAGCAGCCGGTTGAGGTCCTGCGAGTCCGACCCGTCCCGACTGATGGGCAGGCCCAGCTGCAGGCACTGCTCGCGCAGCTGCGCGATGGTGTTGATCTCCCCGTTGTGGCCGAGCAGCGAGAAGGGCTGCACCCGGCTGAAGGTGGGGTAGGTGTTCGTCGAGTAGCGGTTGTGGGCGATGATCCGCGCGGCCGCGAAGTCGGGCTCCGCCATCTCCGGGAAGAACCGCGGGATGACCTCCGGCTGGCCCTGGACCTTGTAGACCACGTCGTTCGCCGAGAAGGACGCCACGTGGCAGTCGAGCTCCTGCTCGAAGCGGACCAGCGCGCGGTAGCACTCGCGCGACGCCGGGCGGCCGCCCTCGGGGGCGAGCGCCGACATCTGCCAGAACACGGGCGGGGTCTCGGCGGCGCGCGGTCCGAGCGCCGAGCGGTCGACCGTGCCCTCGCCGCAGGTGAGCACCTGGAAGCCGTGCTCGGCGACCATCTCCCGCAGCCGCGGCTCCTGCGCGGCGGCCGCCTCGGGCGCGTCGAAGAAGATGTGGGCCACCACGAAGCGCGGGTCGTCGACCAGCGCCGCGTCCAGGCCGGCCTCGGCCAGCCGGCGGCGCCACAGCGGGCGCGGGATGTCCAGCAGCAGGCCGGAGCCGTCGCCCTCGCCGTCCACGCTGCCGGAGCGGTGGACCATCATCTGCAGCGCGACCAGGGCGTGCTCGACCATCCGCCGGTCCGGTCGCCCGTCGCGCGTGGCGAACGCCGCGAGGGCGCACGCATCGTGCTCCCGGAGTTCGGGGAGGCCCGCGGGCGGCGTGGTGGCGAACGGCGGGGGCGGCAGGGTCATACGCGGCCTCGGTCCTCGTCGTGTGCGCCGTCGGTCAGGCGTGGTGCTCTCGCGTGACGGCGACGCGAACACCCATTGAAGAGAGCCGCCCGAAGGACGTCAACGGACGGGGAGATCGTTGTGATCCGCGCGATCCCGCCGCCCTCAAGTCCGGCGCCGTGATGCCGATCGTCGCGGGCGTGAACGCCCCTCAGCTTACAGACGAGGAGTACGCCCTCGTCGCCGCCGTCGCCGAGCGCGAGGCCTGGGACGACCTGTCGCGCCCCCCGGCCATCCCCGCCGCGCCGCGCACGCTCGCCGAGCAGGCCGCGGTGCTGCGGTTCGCGGCGTGCCTGCCGGCCCCACCCCGCCGGACGGGGATGGACCCGCGGCACGCGCGCCTGCTGATGCTCGCCCTGGGCGCGCTCGGACTGCTCGCCTGCTGGCTCGTGAGCCCCGAGCGGACCGCCGTCGGGCTGCTGGTGGTCGGGGTGTTCTGCCTCGCCGGACTGCGCCGCCGCCGGCGCGGCGGCCGCACCGCCCTCCGCCCACGGCGGCCCTGGCCCGCCTGACGGCCCCCGGCGGGGGTGGCGCCGCGCAGCGGTACCATCGTGCGGTGACCCCGGAGCAGCCCCTGGAGGAGGACCTCGCCACCCGGTGCTACCGCCATCCGGGACGCGAGACGCTGGTGCGCTGCTCCAGCTGCGAGCGCCCCATCTGCACGGCGTGCATGGTGGCCGGCCCCGTCGGCATGCGCTGCCCGGACTGCGCGCGCGGCCGCGCGCCCTCGGCGGCCGCCGAGGCGGGGTCGGGGGAGGCCCGCCGGCCCACGCCGCGCACCTGGTCGTGGCCGCGCGCGGGTGGCTCCGGGCGATCGGGTCTGCGCATGCCGGGGGGCGGCAGCACGGCCACCACCGTCCTGATCGCCGTCAACGTGCTCGTGTTCCTCGCCCAGCTCGCGCAGGGCGCCTCGATCGGGCGCGGCGGGGGCGGCGGGATCATCGCCGACGGCGGCGTGCGCGCCTTCGAGGTGGCGGACGGGGAGTGGTGGCGGCTGGTCACGGCCGGCTTCATCCACGCGGGCATCGTGCACCTGCTGTTCAACATGTTCGCGCTCTGGATCCTCGGCGGCATGGTCGAGGAGGCCGTCGGGACCCCGCGGATGCTGCTGATCTACACCGCGGCCGTGCTCTGGGGCTCGGCCGGCGCCCTGCTGCTGTCGCCGAACGCCATCACGGTCGGGGCGTCGGGCGGGGTCTTCGGGCTGATGGGCGCGCTGCTGGTGCTCTCGCGCCAGCGGGGGATGGAGATGTTCGCGGGCGGCATCGGCGGCCTGCTGCTGATCAACCTGCTGATCACCTTCGCGATCCCGGGGATCTCCGTGGGCGGCCACCTGGGCGGTCTCGCCGGGGGTGCGGCCGCGGCGTTCGTCCTGAGCCGCTTCGGCCGCGGCCACGTCGCCTACAGCCGGTTCACGATGCCGATCGCGGCGGCCAGCGGGCTGCTGCTGGCCGCGGCGGTCGTGACCGCGCTCGCGGCGTCGCGGGGCGCCCTGTAGCGCCTCCCGGCGGCGATCCCGCCGCCGTTGCAGGATCTGCAACCGGGGAAGCTTCACGCCGGGCGGCGCGTCCGCAACACTGAGCCGGTGCCTCGCGGGCCGGCCTCCGGCGCCGGCGGGGCGCACGCCCGATGTGCCGCGGACCCGCGAGGGGGTGTGTTCGAGATCGGGAACGCGCTGCGTGAGGCGCGCCGTCGCCAGGGGCTCGACCTCGCCGCGTGCGAGCAGGCCACGAAGATCCGCGCCAAGTACCTCATGGCGCTCGAGGAGGAGCGGTTCGAGGCGCTGCCCGAGCCCGCCTACGTGCGCGGGATGCTGCGCGCCTACGCCGAGTTCCTGGACGTCGACTCCGCGCCGGTGCTCGAGGAGTACGGCCACCGGGTGGGCGGAAGCACCATGCCCGCCCCCGAGACCATCCACACGGCGCCCAGCCGCCGCCCCCGTCCGTCCGGCCGGCGGCCCCGCGGCGGCCGCCGTCGCCGGAGGCGCCTGGACGGCCGCCTGGCGTGGCTCGCGCTGGGGTCGATGGGCGCTGTCGGCGCGGTGGTGTGGCTCGGGAC
>DATMJR010000140.1:0-4671 GCA_035553775.1 Miltoncostaeaceae bacterium
ATCACCGTCACCCGGATCTGGTCGCCCGACGACGACTGCAACGTGATCTTCGGCGCCGTCATCGACGAGTCGTCGGGCGACCAGATCCGGGTGACGGTGATCGCCACCGGCTTCGACACGACGCCCGTGGGCGAGGAGGCGGCCGCCCCGGCCGAGCAGCCGCGTCAGGCCGCGCCGACCGAGCGCGGGCCGGCGCCGTCGACGGCTCCGCCGGCCGCCGCGCCCCCCGGGCGCCGGCCCACGGTGCAGCTGGATCAGCGGGACCGCTCGGACCTGGAGATCCCGGACGACGCCCTCGACATCCCGGACTTCCTGAAGGGGAGGTAGGCCCCGCCGCGGACGGTCGTGCCGCGGCGGTTTCCCTGGCGCCGCGGACGGTTGTGCCGCGGCGGTCTCGTCACGCCGCCGCCGGTGGTGCGGCGGCGGTCTCGTCACGCCGCCGACGGTGGTGCGGCGGTGGTCTCGTCACGCCGCGGACGCGACCGGCCCCTCAGCGGAGACCGAGCGTCACCTCCAGCGTGCCCGCCCCGAGGCCGCGCGCCCGGGCCAGGGGGGCGCCCCCGGGCGCCCAGGTGAGCACCACCACCACGCGCGGGCCGTCCGCGGCGTAGACGAGCGCGGCCCCGTGGTGCGCCGCGCGCAGCCAGCCCTTCTTCTCGGCCACGACCGTCCCGGCGGGGAGCCCGGCCCGCACCAGGCTGCGGTTGTCGCCCGTCTGCTCCGCGGCGGCGAGCATGCCGATTAGGGTCCGCGCGGCCCGGGGTCCGAGGCCCGTGGCGCGCCGGGCGGCCGGATCGCCGACCGCGGCCCCGTGCAGCACGGAGAGCACCCGGGCCAGATCGCGGGCGGTGGTGACGCGGGCCGACACCGCGGGCGGCGTCCCCAGGGCGGTGCCCGCGATGTACCCGCCCGGGAAGGTGGAGCGCGAGGCGCCCATCCGCGCCAGGGTGGCCTGGGCGAGGGCCGCGCCGCCCGCACGGGAACCGCCGAGCCGCGCGAGCATGCGGTTGGTCGCGAGGTTGCTCGACCAGCGCGCGATCTGGCGCGCGTCGTGGCCCAGGCCGCGCCGCTCGATCCCCGCCCGCGCCGCCGCCACCAGCAGGCCCAGCTTCACCGTGGAGGCCGCGGGGAAGCGCGCGTCGGCCCCGGCACCGGCCGCTCGGCCGCTGCCCAGGTGCTGGCCCCACAGCGCCACCACCCCCGGCGCCCCCGTCGCCAGGGCGTGCAGCCGCCGGGCGGCCGCGGCGTCGGTCACGACGCGTCCCGCCGCACGGCCGGCCGACGGGGGCAGCATCACGACGCCGTCGGCCCGGAGGCGGACGACGACGCGCCCCCGGGCGTCACGGGCCTCCAGTCGCAGGTCGTGGTGGCCCGGCGCGACCCGCAGGCGGGCGCGGGCGCGGCCGGCGCGCACGGGGACCGCGGCGACCGGGGCGCCGTCGACGAGGACGCGGGCGCGCCGGGCCGATGCGGGCAGCCCGGCCGCGGCCACGGCGCCGAACGTCGCCTCGCCGCCGCCGGGGGCGAGCGTGCCCGCCTGCGGGGCGCCGCGGCCCGCTCCCGCGCACCGGCCGCCCGCGCCGGCCAGGCGTGCGTGCGCCGCGCGGGCGGCGCGGGCGGCCGGGGCGGCCGAGCGGGGGACGGGCCGGTCCATGGCCTCGGCCTGGCGCACCCGGGCGCGTGCGTAGGCGAGCCCGGCGGCGTGGCGCGGGCGGCAGGCGGCCGAGACGGGCGCGGCACGGCGCAGCGCCTCCTCCATGTCCCGGGCGGCGTCGTAGAGCGCCTGGGCGCCCTCCGGGTCGGTGACGTCCACCCGTGCGGCCACGGCCTCGACGGCCGGCAGATGGGCGCCCAGGGCGCGGCCGGCGGCCGCATCCCCCGCGCGGGCCGGGGGGGCGGCGGCGAGCACGGCGGCGGTCGCGGCGGCCAGGCAGGCCAGGGGGGCGGCGCGCATCCGGGGACCCTACCCCGGCGTGTCCCGCGGCCCCGCACGGCTCCGGGGCCGGCGGGCGGCGACGCGGCCGGGGCCGCTGGTACCGTCCTCGGCGTGGAGGCCCTGCGGAGGACGTCGCTGCACCCGCGCCACGCGCAGGCGGGCGCGCGGTTCGGCGGATTCGCGGGATGGGAGATGCCCCTGCACTACGGCTCCCCGCGTGAGGAGCACATGGCGGTGCGCCGCGCCGCGGGGCTCTTCGACGTGTCGCACATGGGTCAGCTCGAGGTCTCGGGCCCGGACGCGCGGGCCTTCCTGGCGCACGCGCTCACCAACGACATCACCGCCGTCGGGCCCGGCCAGGGCCAGTACACGCTGATGCTGGACGACGACGGCGGGGTGGTCGACGACCTCATCGCCTACGCCCTGCTCGATCGCTTCCTGCTGGTCGTCAACGCCGCCAACGTCGCGGCGTGCGCCGCGCGCCTGCAGGCGCTGGCGCTCGGCCGGGAGGTGCAGGTCGCGGACCGCACCCACGAGGTCGCGATGCTGGCCCTGCAGGGGCCGGGCTGGGAGGCGGCGCTGCGGCCGCTGGTGGCGACGCCGGCACCGCTCACGCTGGAGTACTTCGAGGTCACCGAGGACGCGGTGGCCGGCGTGCCGGCGCTGGTGGCGCGGACCGGCTACACCGGCGAGCCGGGCGTCGAGATGCTGGTGCCCTGGAGCCAGGCGCCGCGCGTGTGGGACGCGCTGACGCGGGGGGCCGACGGCGCCACCCCCGCCGGCCTGGTCGCACGCGACACGCTGCGCACCGAGATGGGCTACCCGCTCTACGGGCAGGAGCTGACGGCGGAGCGCACCCCGGTGGAGGCGGGCCTGCGGTGGGCCTGCGACCTCGAGCGTGCCCGGTTCGCCGGCGCCCCCCGGCTGGTCGCGCAGGTCGCCGAGGGCACCCCCGAGCGCCTGTGCGCGTTCGTGCTCGAGGAGCCCGGCATCCCGCGCCCGGGGCAGGCCGTCCTGGCCGGCGGCTCGGCGGCGGGCGTCGTCACCAGCGGCACGCTCTCGCCGGTGCTCGAGGCCGGGATCGGGATGGCCTACGTGCGCGCCGACCTCGCCGCACCGGACACGGCGATCGCGATCGACGTGCGCGGCAAGCACAAGCGGGCGCGCGTGGCGCGGCGCCCGCTGGTGGACACCTCACCGAGAAAGGGATGACCGTATGAGCGAGGCCGGCTACCCTACCGACCTGCGGTACCACCGCGAGCACGACTGGGTGCGCGTGGAGGGCGAGGAGGCGGTGTTCGGCATCACCTGGTACGCCCAGGACGCGCTGGGCGAGGTGGTCTACTTCGATGCGCCCGCCGTCGGGGACGCCCTCACGGCGGACGCGTCGTACGCGGAGCTGGAGTCGGTCAAGGCGGTCTCCGACGTCATCGCCCCCGTGGGCGGCGAGGTGCTGGAGGTCAACGACGAGGTCGTCGGCAGCCCCGAGCTGGTCAACCAGGACCCGTACGGCCGTGGATGGCTGGTCCGCGTGCGACTGGCGGATCCCGCGCAGGTCGACACACTGATGGACCACGCCGCGTACGAGGCGTACCTGTCCGGCCTCGCCGGCTGAGGCCGTCACCCCGATCGAGAAGGGCCCCGTGAGCGACTACCTGCCGCTGACCGACGACGACCTCGAGGTGATGCTGGCGCGGATCGGCGTCGGCTCCGTCGAGGAACTGCTGGACGCGATCCCCGAGGACGTCCGGCTGCGCCGGCCGCTCGACCTGCCCGCCGGCATGCCCGAGCAGGACGTGGTGGCCCACCTCGCCGCGCTGGCGGCCCGCAACACCTCCGCCGACGACGAGGTGACCTTCCTCGGCGGCGGCATGTACGACCACTACGTGCCCGCGCTCGTCGAGTCGATCATCCTGCGCTCGGAGTTCCTGACGCCGTACACCCCGTACCAGCCCGAGATCTCGCAGGGCGGGCTGCAGGTGATGTTCGAGTACCAGACCGCGATCTGCGAGCTCACCGGCCTCGACGTGTCCAACGCCTCGCTGTACGAGGGCCCGAGCGCGGTCACCGCGGCGGCGTACATGGCGTTCCTCGCCAACGGCCGCCCCGAGTACGTGGTCTCGCGCGGCCTGCATCCGCACGCCCGCGCCGCGCTGCGCACCGTGGCCCACGGCTGGGGCGGGCGGGTGGTGGAGGTGCCGCTGCGTGACGGCGCCACCGACCCCGCGGACCTGGCGGCGCGCGTGGGGGCCCGGACGGGCGCGGTGATCGTGCAGCAGCCGAACTTCCTGGGGGCGGTCGAGGACCTCGCGCCCCTCGCCGCGGCGGCCCGGGCCGAGGGGGCCCTGGCCATCTGCGCCTGCGACCCGGTGGCGCTGTCGATCCTGGAGCCCCCGGGCGCGCTCGGATTCGACATCGCCGTGGGCGAGGGGCAGCCGCTCGGCAACCGGCTCGACTTCGGGGGCCCGTCGTTCGGGTTCCTCGCCGCGACCGCCGCCCACATGCGCCGCATGCCCGGGCGCATCGCCGGCGAGACGCGCGACGCCGACGGCCGTCGCGGGTTCGTGCTCACGCTGCAGACGCGCGAGCAGCACATCCGCCGCGAGAAGGCCACCTCGAACATCTGCACCGCCCAGGCGCTCAACGCCCTGGCGGCGACGATCTACCTCAGCTGGCTCGGACGCCGCGGGCTCGTGGAGCTCTGCGAGCTGCTCGTCCAGCGCACGGCCTACGCG
>DATMJR010000141.1:0-10460 GCA_035553775.1 Miltoncostaeaceae bacterium
CGCTGGCGTTCCTCACCGACGCCCCGCCGGTGCTGGCGGCGCTGCTCGCCGGGGGCTGGGCGCTGTGGCGCGCGGCGCCGGTCCGCAACCGGCTGGCGCCCGCCGTGGCCCTGCTGTCCGGCGCGGGCCTGCTCGTGATCACGCCGCTGGTGGCGGCGCAGGGGGATCTCATCCTGCTGGGCGGGCCCCGCGTGCCCATCCTCGACCTGGAGGTCACGCTCGAGGAGGTGGTCGCGGGCGCGGTGTCCGCGACCCGTCTGGCCGCCGTGGTCCTGCTCACCGCCGGGGCACTCGCGCTGGTCGACCCCGACCGCCTGCAGGCGCTCGCGGCGCGCCTGGCCCCGCGGTCGGCGCTGGTCGCCGGGCTCGCCGCCCGCCTGCTGCCGACCCTCCAGCGCGACGCCGCCGCCCTGTCCGAGGGCGCCCGCCTGCGCGGCGCCCGGCTGACCGTGGGGGCGCGGCGGGAGCGGCTGCGGGCGGCCGCGCCGCTGGTGGTGCCCCTGGTGGGGTCCAGCCTGGAGCGGTCGCTGGACCTCGCCGAGGCGATGGCCGCGCGCGGCTACGGATCGGGCCCCCGGACCCGGATGGCCGCGCCGCCCCGGGCCGCGGGCGACGCCGTGCTGTGGGCGGCGGCGGCGGTCCTGGCCCTCGGCGGCGCCGCCGCCTGGACGGCGGGCGCGCTCGCCTTCGACCCGTACCCCCGCCTGCCCTCCCCGTTCGGGGCGGCGCCCCTCGCGGCCGCGCTGCTGGTGGCCGCGGCGCTCACCGCGGCCGCGGGGGCGGCGCGCCGGTGAGCGTCGCCCGGGTCGCGGACCTGCACTTCCGCTACGGGCGGACGGGGCCGGAGGTGCTGCACGGCATCGATCTGGAGGTCGCCGCCGGAGAGGTCGTGCTGCTGGAGGGTCCGTCCGGGTGCGGCAAGTCGACGCTGCTGCGGGCGCTCGGCGGCCTGCTCGGCGACTTCCACGGCGGCCGGCTGGCGGGCGCCGTCGAGGTGGCCGGCCGCGACGGCCTGCGGAGCGGCGCGCCCGGCCTGGCGCGGGAGGCCGCCCTCGCCTTCCAGGACCCCGAGGCCCAGGCCGTGATGGCGCGCGTGCGGGCGGACGTCGCGTTCGGCCCGGAGAACCTCGGGCTGCCCCGGCAGGAGATCGCCGCCCGCGTGGACTGGGCGCTGGCGGAGGCGGAGGCGGCGCACCTGGCGGCGCGGCCGGTGCACGCCCTGAGCGGGGGGGAGCGGCAGCGTGCGGCACTGGCGGCCGTGCTCGCCATGCGCCCGCGGCTGCTGCTGCTCGACGAGCCCACCTCCCAGCTCGACGAGGGCGCGGCGGCCGGGCTGATGGCGCGCGTCCGGGCGCTGGCCGACGCGGGCTGGGCGGTGGTGCTCGCCGAGCACCGTGGCGACCGGGCCCGGGGTCACGCCGATCGCATCGTGCGTCTGCCGTCGCAGGCCCCGGGGGCGCCGCCGCCCCCGGCGGCCGCCGCCGGCGTCGCGGGGCCGCCGCGCGCGCGACTGCTCGGCATCCGCGCCGGCCATCCCGGCCGGCCGGTGCTGGACGCCTTCGACCTGGAGCTCGCCGCCGGAACGGTCACGGCGCTGACCGGACCCAACGGCAGCGGCAAGTCGACGGCACTGCGCGTGCTGGCCGGCCTGCACGCGCCGGATGCCGGGCGGGTGGAGCTCGACGGGACCGACGTCACCCGGCTGGCGGCCGAGCTGCGCGTCCCGCGGGTGGCGCTGGTGCCGCAGGCCCCGGGACGCCACCTGCTGTGCGAGCGCGTCGACGAGGAGCTCGGCTACGGCCTGCGGGCGACCGGCGTGGGGGCGCGGGCGCGCCGGGCCCGGGTGGCGGCGGCCCTGCGGGCGCACGCGATCGCGCATCTGGCGGGCCGCCACCCGCTCGACCTGTCCGTGGGCGAGCGCGAGCGGGTGGCGGTGGCCGCCGCGGCCGTACTGCGACCGGCCGTCCTCGCCCTCGACGAGCCCACCCGGGGCGTCGACGGGCGGGGCCGTCAGCGCCTCGGGGCCCTGCTGCGCGCCCATGCGGACGCGGGCGGCGCGGTCGTGGTGGCGACGCACGATCCGGGGTTCGTGCGGGACTGGTGCGACGCCCGGGTGGCCCTGCGGGCGCTCCGGCCCGTGGCGGTGGAGGGATGAGCGGGGCGCTCCTTACCGTGACCGCGACCCTGGTGGTCATCGCGCTCGCGATGACCGGCCTGGAGCGCAGCCGCGGCGGGGCCCGCGAGCTGGCCCTGGTGGCCGCGCTCGGCGCGGTGGCCGCCGCCGGCCGCGTGCTGACCGCCCCGGTCCCGAGCGTCCAGCCCGTGACCCTGATCTGCCTGGTGGCGGGCGCCGCGCTCGGGCTGCGGGCCGGTGTCGCGGTGGGGCCGATCGCCGCCCTGGTCTCGAACGGCTTCCTCGGTCACGGCCCCTGGACGCCCGCCCAGATGGCCCTGTGGGGCCTCGTCGGCGTCACCGGTGCCGCGCTGGGCGCGCTCGCGCGCCGGCCGTGGGTGCTCGCGGCCGCCGGCGCGGCCTGGGGAGTGCTGTTCGGCTGGGCGATGAACCTCTGGGAGATCGCCGCGTTCGGGCCGGGGGTCAGCTGGGCGGCCTGGATCGCCGCCTCGGCGCGCAGCGTGCCCTTCGAGGTCGCCGGCGCGGCCGGCAACGCGCTGTTCGCGCTGCTGGCCGGTCCGGCGCTGCTGCGGATGCTGCTGCGCTACGCGGAGCGGTGCCGCACCGAGCTCGTGGCCGCACCCGCGCCCGCCGGGGCGGGGGCGGCGGAGGCGCGGCCGCGCGGGGCGCCACCGTCCCCGGCGAGCGGCCGGCCGCTCGGGGCGCCACCGTCCCCGGCGAGCGGGCGGCCGCGCGGGGCGCCACCGTCCCCGGCGGCGCCGAGCAGCGCGTCGACGCGCCCGCGCAGCTCCCGGTGGCTGAACGGCTTGCGGATGTAGGCGTCGGCGCCGGCGAGGATCCCCTCGCGCACGTCGCGCTCCTGGCTCAGCGCCGTCAGCAGGATGATCGGCATCCGCCGCGTCCCGGCGTCCTCGCGCAGCCGCCGCGTCACCTCGAGCCCGTCGAGCTCCGGCATC
Organism: Miltoncostaeaceae bacterium; assembly: GCA_035553775.1. Classification (GTDB taxonomy): domain Bacteria; phylum Actinomycetota; class Thermoleophilia; order Miltoncostaeales; family Miltoncostaeaceae; genus DATMJR01. The sequence goes on from DATMJR010000141.1 coordinate 3,091, forward strand.
GCCACGTCCAGCACCGACAGGTCGGGGTGCTCCGCCGCCGCCAGCGCGAGCGCCTCGCGGCCGTCCCGCGCGGTGATGGTCCGGTATCCCGCCCGCCGGAGCCGGAAGGCCACCAGCTCGAGGACGTCATCGTCGTCGTCGGCCACCAGGACCGTCGGCTGCTCCTCCACGCCGCCACCTCCGTCGTCACATCCCGCCCCCCATTCGGCAGGGGCGCCGGGCGACCTGAGGCGCGCGCCGCGCCTCAGGCGGTGAGGGCGGCGGCGGCGGCGCGCAGGCGGTCGGCCCCGTCGGCCGCGCGCCGGCCGGCGCGCGCGCTCCAGGACCGGCCGCCCGACGCCTCCTCGCGGCAGTCGGCGAGCATCTCGGCCATGGCCGCGGGTGACGACCCGCCGCGCTGCAGGCGCGTCCGGGCCGAGGCGCCGGGGTCGAGCGCCTCCGCCAGCACCTCGGCCGGCATGTCGATCTCGACGTCGGCCGCCTCGCGTGCGGCGGCGGCCAGGCGCTCGGGGGTGAGCGCGTCCGGGGGCAGTCCCGCGTCCACGAGATCCCGGACGGCACGGCCCACCACGTGGTGCGCCGTGCGGTAGTCGAGCCCGCCTGTCTGCGCCACCACGTCGGCCACGTCGGCCGCCGCCGTGAAGCCCCGGGTGGCGGCCTCCGCGAGGCGGGCGGCGTCGATGCGCAGCCCCTCGACCACACGGGCGGCGAGCCGCGCGACCGCCACGGCCTCGTCCATCAGGCGCGGCACGGCGCCGTTGAGCACGTGGAAGTGATCGGTGCGGGCCGACCCGGTGTGCAGGGCCACCAGCATGCCGGCCAGCTCGCCCGCGGCGGTGGCGGCCATCGCGCGGATGACGGCCAGCGCGTAGGGGTTGCGCTTCTGCGGCATCAGGGCGCTTGCGCGGCTGTGCGCGTCGGCCAGCTGCGCGACCCCGAACTCCTGGCTCGCCAGGATCTCGAGGTCCTGCGCCAGCTGGGACAGGTGCGTGCACGCGGTGGCGACCGCCGCCGCCAGCTCGACGTAGGCGTCGGCGTGCCACATCGCGTCCCGGGCGTGCAGCACGAGGCCTGCGCAGCCGAGCAGCTCCGCGAGGCGGTCGCGGTCCAGCGGCCAGCGCGAGCCGGCGCTGCCGCCGACGCCGGCGACGCTGAGGTCGAGGGTGGCGTGCGCGTGGCGCAGCCGCTCGGCGTCGCGCAGCAGCGGGTACGCGTAGGCCAGCAGCAGGTGCCCCACCGTCGTCGGCTGCGCGGGCTGGAGGTAGGTGTAGTCGGCCGCGAGGTCCTCGGCGTGGGCGGCGGCCGAGGCGGTGAGCGCCTCGGCGGCCTCCACCAGCAGGTCGTGCAGTTCCCGCGTCCGTTCCCGGGCGACCAGGCGCAGCGCCACCCGGAAGGCCTCCCGCCGGGGGCGGCCCGCGGAGAGCCAGCCCGCCGCCGCCGCGCCCACCCGCCGCCGCAGCTCGGCCTCGCGCGAGTTGAAGGCGTCCCCCAGGCGCGGGTCCCAGGGGAACTCGGCGGGCGGGATCGCGTCCAGCTCGTCCAGGCCCCGCAGCAGGGCGCGCGCCGTCGCCGCGTCGATGCCGCCCCCCTCCGCGAGGGCGACGGCATGCGCGCGGTCGGCCGCCGACAGCGCCGCGGCGAGGCGCGGCCCGTGGCCGATCTCCTGCGCGTACCCCGACTCCACCAGCTCGGGTGCGGGACCGCCGGTCAGGCGCCCGCCGCGCCCCAGGTAGCCCTCGGACACCCCTAGGCGGGGAGCTCGTCCACCTCGACCAGCACCGGGCCGACCCCGGAGACGTCGAGCAGGCGGCGGACCGCGTCGGAGGGCCGGAAGATGCGGATGGGGGCGGCGCCCTCGCGGCTGCGCTCGTTGGCGGCCAGCAGGGAGCCCAGCCCCCGGCTGTCCATGAAGGTCACCCCGCCCAGGTCCACGTACACCGGTCCCGACCCCCGCTGGGCGTCGGTGAGCTCACGGGACACCTCGGTGAGCGACAGGGCGTCCACGACCCCCGCGACGCGCACCAGGACGCCCTCGCCGCACGGCGCGACGTCGACGTTCACCTGCTCCTCGGACACGGGCGGGGACTCTAGCACCCACTCGCGTGCACCCCGGGCTCGGTGTAGCGTCTGGACGCCGACGACCCTGCAAGGAGTGCGATGCGCCGTCTCCCGCCGTGGATGATCTTCTTCCTGTTCGTCCTCACCGCCCTGATGATCTGGGTGGGGGTGGAGGAGCGCCACCACGTCGGCCCGCTGCCCCTCGTCCTCGGCGTCGCATGGCTGCTGTTCACGCTCGCGGCGGCCGGCGGCATGTTCCGCGCCGAGCGGGACTAGCGGCGGGGCCGGCCGAGCGCGCGGTCGGCCGTGTCGGAGGACGCGCTCCCGCTCCCCCCGCCGGACCGGGACGACGAGCTCCGGCGGGACATCTCGCTGCTCGGGCACCTGCTCGGGACGGTCATCCGGGAGCAGGGCGGTGAGGACCTGTTCGCGGTCGAGGAGCGCATCCGCGCCCTGACGCGGGGTCTGCGCAACGAGTCGGCCCCGGAGCGGATCGCGGCGATGGAGGCCGAGCTGGCCGGCGTGGTCGCCGGGCTCGACCCCGAGGCGGCGGTGGGGGTCATCCGCTGCTTCGCCATCTACTTCCAGCTCGTCAACGCCGCCGAGCAGCACCACCGCGTGCGCCGGCGGCGGCGGCGCGACGCCGAGCGCGAGGAGGAGCACCGCCCCCAGCCGGAGTCGCTGGCGGCGGCCTTCGCCGACCTCGCCGCGCGCGAGGTGCCGGCCGAGCGCGTGCGTGAGGCGGTCGCGCGCCTGCGCGTCGAGCTGGTGGCCACCGCGCACCCCACCGAGATCTCGCGGCGGACGGTGCTCGCCAAGCACCTCGTGGTGGACGAGTGCCTCGCGGCGCTCGACAACCCGCTGCTGTCGGGGCGCGAACGGCGCGAGGTGATCGAGCGGCTCCTCGAGGAGATCACCGTGCTGTGGCAGAGCGACCACCAGCGCGCCCACCGCCCGCAGGTGACCGACGAGGCCGCGCGGATCCTCTACTTCTTCGAGCGGGTCCTGATGGACGCCACCACCACGGTGCACGAGGAGATGGAACGTCTCCTCGCCGAGCACTACCCGGGCGTCCCCGCGCCCGAGCGCTTCCTCGCCTTCGGCTCCTGGGCCGGCGGCGACCAGGACGGCAACCCCAACGTGACGCCCGAGGTGGTGTCGGCGGTCCTCGACCGCCACGCCCTGCTGGCCCGGCGCCTGATCGCCGAGCGCGTGCGGGACCTGGCGGCGACGATCTCGGTCTCCGACCGCGTCGTCCCGGTGGCGGAGGAGCTGCGCGCCTCGCTGGCCGCCGATGCGGCCCTGATGCCCGCCCACGCGGCCGAGGTGGCCGGGCGCAACCCGCACCAGCCCTACCGGCAGAAGCTGGGGTTCGTGCAGCTGCGCCTGGACCCGGCGGGGCCGGCCCCGTACCGGTCGGCCGCGGAGGCGCGGGCCGATCTGGAGGTGGTGCGACGCTCGCTGGAGGCCGCCCGCGGCCACCGCATCGCCGCGCGCAGCGTGGCCCGCGTGATCCGGGCGCTCGAGGTGTTCGGCTTCCACCTGGCACGCCTCGACCTGCGCCAGCACTCCGGCCGGTTCCAGGAGGCGGCCGCGGCCTGGTCGGGGGCGACGCCGGACGGCTGGGCCGCGCTCGACGAGGCCGAGCGGGCGCGCCGGCTGGACGCCCGCCTGCGCGATCCCGCGGCGCCGGTCCCGGCGGGCGACCCCGCACCCGGTCCGGCCGAGGTGCACGCGACGTTCCGCGCGCTGGCGGCGTCGCTGGAGCGCCACGGCACCGAGGCCGGCGGTGTCGTGGTCGTCAGCTTCACCCACCGGCCCTCCGATCTGCTGGCGGCGCAGCTGATGGCGCGGTCCGCCGGCCTGCTGGACGTGGCCGGGCCCGTGGCGCGCTCGCGCGTGGACCTGGTTCCGCTGTTCGAGACGATCGACGACCTGCGCAACGCGCCGCGGATGCTGCGGGAGCTGCTCGCCCAGCCCGCCTACCGGCGCAACCTGGAGGCGCGCGGCGACCGCCAGATCGTGATGGTGGGGTACTCGGACTCCAACAAGGACGGCGGGTACCTCGCGGCGAACTGGGAGCTGTACCTGTGCCAGGAGCGGCTGGCCGACGCCTGCCGTCTCAACGGCGTGGCGCTGACCCTCTTCCACGGGCGCGGCGGCACCGCCAGCCGCGGGGGCGGGTCCACCTACGCCGCGGTGATGGGCGGCCCCGTGGGCACCCTCGACGGGCGCATCCGCATCACCGAGCAGGGCGAGACGCTGACGTTCAAGTACGGCCTGCGGCCGGTCGCCGAGCGCAACCTCGACTCGGCCGTGGCCGCGGTGCTGCAGCGCACGCTCCAGGAGGACGAGGCGGGCGGCTACCCGGCCCGGAAGCGGGTGTGGGACGAGGCGGTCGGGGAGCTCGCCGAGCGGTCCATGGAGGTCTACCGGGGCCTGGTCTACGAGGACCCCGAGTTCGTCGAGTACTTCGTCGAGGCGAGCCCCATCCAGGAGCTGGCCCTGCTCAACATCGGCAGCCGCCCGGCGCGCCGGGCGGGCGGGGGGCGCCTTCGCGTCGAGGACCTGCGGGCGATCCCGTGGGTCTTCGCCTGGACCCAGAACCGGCATCTGTTGCCCAGCTGGTACGGCGTGGGCACCGCCCTGGCGGACTTCACCGGGCGCTATCGCGGTGGCCTGGACGTGCTGCGGGAGATGTACGACAGCTGGCCCTGGTGGCGGGCGCTGGTGGACAACGCCCACATGACCATCGGCAAGGTCGACATGCGGATCGCCCGCGCATACAGTCGCCTCGTCCGCGACGCAGCCCTCCGCGAGCGGGTGTTCGGCGCCGTCGAGCGGGAGTTCGCGCGCACGCGCGACGGCCTGCTGGCGATCGTACGGGCCCGGGAGGTGCTCGACGACAAGCCGTACCTCCAGCGGTCCATCCACCTGCGCAACCCCTACATCGATCCCCTGCACGCGATCCAGGTCCGGCTCCTGGGGGAGCTGCGCGCGACCGAGGACGCCGCGGCCCGTGCCGGCATCGAGGCCCCGCTGCTGCTGACCATCAGCGGCGTCGCGGCGGGCATGCGCAACACGGGCTGACGCCGTGCGCATCCCGCACCTGCGACGCGTGGGGATCGGGGCGCTCGTGGGCATCGTGCTGATGACCCTCGTGCTCGGCCTGTCGGCCGTGGTCGCCGAGGAGCGTCCGGCGGTGGAGCTCGGCACCGGGGCGGACGTCGGCGCACTGGAGGCGGCCGTCCAGACCCTCGCGCCGACCCTGGCGGGCGGCGGGTGCCCCGACGTGCGCCGCGCGCCGACCGCCGAGCACCGGGACGCGGCCGAGACGCTCACCGACGCCGTGCGCGACGACCCCGACGACACGGTCGCGAGCCCCGACGGCACGGGCGTCGAGATCGCCCTGGCCGAGGTGCCGCCCCTGGTGGCGGACGAGATCGACAGCTGCGTGCTGCAGTCCCCCCGGGCGCACCCCGGCTGGACCCGGCTCTCCGGACGGCTGCGGTAGCGCGGCGGCGGCCGCAGGCGGGTGCGGGACGCCGTCAGTAGGCTGATCGGCATGCCTGAGAACCCCTATGCGATCCCCAGCGACCCCGCCAAGCGCCACAGCGCGGCGCTGACCGACGGCCCCGACCGCGCGCCCGCCCGGGCGATGCTGAAGGGCACCGGCTTCACCGACGAGGACCTGCGCAAGCCCCTCGTGGGCGTGGCGCTCACCTGGATCGAGACCATGCCCTGCACGCTCAACCAGCGCCGGCTCGCGGAGGACGTCAAGCGCGGCATCCGAGAGGCCGGCGGCACGCCGATGGAGTTCAACACCGTCGCCGTCTCCGACGGCGTGTCGATGGGGACCGAGGGGATGCGCGCGTCCCTGGTGTCGCGCGAGGTGATCGCCGACTCGATCGAGCTGGTCGCCCGCGGCCACCTGCTCGACGGGCTCGTCTGCCTGGTGGGGTGCGACAAGACCATCCCGGGGGCCGCCATGGCGCTGGCGCGGCTCGACCTGCCCGGCGTCGTGCTCTACAACGGCTCGATCGCGCCCGGGCGCTTCCGCGGGCGCGACGTCACCATCCAGGACGTCTTCGAGGTCGTCGGCGCCCACGCGGCCGGCAGGGTGGGCCCCGAGGAGGTGCACGCGCTCGAGAGCGTCGCGTGCCCGGGCGCGGGGGCGTGCGGCGGTCAGTTCACCGCCAACACCATGTCCATGGCGATGGAGCTGCTCGGCATCAGCCCGGCCGGCCTCAACGGCATCCCGGCGCTGCATCCCGAGAAGCCGGAGGCGGCCGCCGAGGCGGGGCGCATCGCGATGCGGCTGGTGCGCGACGACATCCGCCCCAGCAGCATCATCACGCGGCGCGCGATCGACAACGCCATCGCGGGCGTCGCGGCCAGCGGCGGCTCCACCAACGCCGTCCTGCATCTGCTGGCGATCGCCGGCGAGCTGCGGGTCCCGCTGACGCTGGACGACTTCGACACCATCGCCGAGCGGACGCCGATCATCGCCGACCTCACCCCCGGTGGGCGCTTCGTGGCCACCGACCTGCACGCGGCGGGCGGGGTGGCAGTGATGACCCGGGAGCTCCTGGCGCACGGCCTGGTGGACGCGGAGCCGCGCAACGTGGACGGGCGCACCGCCGGTGAGATCGCGGCGGCGGCGAACCCGGCTCCCGGGCAGGAGGTCATCCTCACCGTGGACGCCCCCCTCAAGGCGACGGGCGGGCTGGCCATCCTGCGCGGCAATCTCGCCCCCGAGGGGTCGGTGGTGAAGCTGTCCGGGCACGAGCGCCGCCTCCACACGGGGCCCGCGCGCGTGTTCGACAGCGAGGAGGAGTGCTTCGCCGTCGTCAAGGCGCAGGGCATCCGCCCCGGCGACGTGGTGGTGATCCGCTACGAGGGGCCGGCCGGCGGTCCCGGCATGCGCGAGATGCTCCACGTCACGGCGGCCCTGGTGGGCGAGGGCCTGGGGGATCAGGTGGTGCTCATCACCGACGGGCGCTTCAGCGGCGCCACGCACGGGCTCATGGTGGGCCACATCGCCCCCGAGGCCGCGCGCGGCGGTCCGCTCGCGGCGCTCCGCGACGGGGACGTCGTCACCCTCGACGTCGACGCCCGCCGCCTCGACGTCGCCCTGTCGGAGGACGAGATCGCGGCCCGGCTCGCGGACTGGTCCCCGCCGACCCCGCGCTACACCACCGGGGTGCTGGCCAAGTACGCGGCCCTGGTGTCGTCGGCCACCGAGGGGGCGGTCACCCGCCCGCGCTGAGCCGGGCGGGGCCCCGCCCGTCGCGCCGAGCGGCGCGACGGGC
>DATMJR010000142.1:0-3046 GCA_035553775.1 Miltoncostaeaceae bacterium
CCGTGGCCGGGGCGGCCACGGTGCGGCGGGAGAGGGTGGCCCAGCCGGCGGCGATCGTCTCGATGTCGGCGATCACCTGGAGCATCCCGTCGCGTCCCACGGCGGGCGACGACAGGCGCCGGCCGAGGTAGTCGTGGATCGCGTCGAGGTGGCGCGCGAGCGCCTCCGACTCCCCCCCGAGGGCGGGCGCGAGCTGCGCCAGGATCGCCTGGACCCGCGCGACCCGCGCCGCGGCCTCCGCGTCGCGCCCGTCGTCGAGCGCGGCCACCGCCTCGCGACCGGCGCGGACGGCGCCGGCGAACAGCACCGGCACGCGGCCGGGCACGGCGAGGACGGACGGGCGGGGCGGATCGGTCGGCATCCCGGGGGACCTCGTGAGGAGGAGGTGTGGACGCGGGGATCCGTCCCCGATGGCAGCGACCGCATCCTGCGGCCGACAGGTCTCTGGTCGGACGCGGCCGCCCCCACCTTGAGGGGGAGGTCGCGTCCGGCGGCGGTCAGCCGGAGCGGTCCAGGTGCACGGCCTGGGTGCCGCCGCGCACGCGGTAGCCCGCGAGCGCCGTGCGGCCGCCGGCCATGTCGCGCAGCTCCGCGGCGGCGCGGTCGCGCAGCTGCTCGGCGAGGGCGATCAGGCCCTCCTGCGCGGCGCCGATGTCCTGCGCGAGCTCGCGCGCGCGCTGCAGGGCCGGCCCCTGCAGGCCCGACGAGGCGAGCGGCACCAGGCGGGCGGTCAGTTCGGCCCGCTGGGCGTCCAGGGCGTCCAGGCGGGCGCCGTCGGCGTCGATCAACGCCCGCCGCTGCAGCACCTGCAGGTCGCGGATGCGCTCCAGGTCAGCCAGCAAGGTTGACCCCCACCACCGGCCGCCGCGTCTCGACGTCGGGGCGGGCGGTCCCGGCGATCTGCGCCCAGGCACCGCGCAGCTCGGTCATGCCGCGGATCACCGGGCCCAGGCGGGCGGGATCCCGTGACATCCGCGCCGCGGTCATCTCGTCGGTGGCCCAGTCGTAGACGGCCGCCAGGTTCTCGGAGATGCTGCCCTGGGTCATGTCCAGGGTGCAGCGCAGCTCCGTGACGATCGCCTGCGCGCGGCTCATCTTGAGACCCGCCTCGCCGGGCTCGCCCCGCTCCATCGCGGCCGCGGCCTGCTGGAGGAAGCGGATCATCCCGTCGTAGAGCATCACCACCAGCTGCCCGGGCGTCGCCGTCCGGACGTTGTGCTGGGTGTACTGGCGCATGGTGGTCTGCACGCTCTCCCCCGTGGTCTCCGGCCGCTCCCGCGGCGTCCATCCGTGTCCCGGCGGGCCGCGGCCCGCCGCCGGTCCGCTACTGCACGCCCAGCTGGGCGAACATCCCGGACTGCTGGCTCTGCAACCTGGCGATCGCCGACTCCATCGCCTGGAACTGCGCGCGCAGGCGCGTCTCGCGGACGGTCATGACGTCCTCGAGGCGGGCGATCTTGTCGTTCATGCGCTGCACCGTCGCCCCGTAGCCCGTGAGCCGGGCGGCGACCGTGTCGGTGGAGAAGGCGTCGGCGAGGTCGCGCAGGCGGCGGGCGACGCCGTCGCCGACGGAGGTGCCCGCGACCGCGTCGGTCGCGCCGAACACGGCGCGCACGGCGTTCGGGTCGGTGGCGAGCGCCTCCTGGAACTTGGCCGCGTCCAGCGTGAGCTCACCCGTGCGGCTTCCGGTGATGCCGATCTGCGCCAGCGAGTCGTAGGCGCCGGTGAGCCCGGTCACCGCGGAACCCGTGACGCTCCGGAGGCTGCCGGCGAAGGTGGTGAACGTGCTGTCGCCCTGCAGCGTGCCGGCCGTCTTGGTCGCGGCGTCGTACTTGGTGGCCTGGCCGATGTTCCGGATCAGCGCGTTGTAGGCGTCGACGAAGCCCTGCACCTGACCCTGGATCGCCCCCGTGTCGGCGCCCACGGTGATCGTGGTGGTGCCGACGCCGGTCAGGTCCAGGGTGAGCCCGGCGATGGCCCCCTCGAGGCGGTTGCCCGAACCGGTCACGGGCACGCCGTTCACCGTCGCGGCGGCGTCGGCGCCGGCCTGCGTGGTGGTCATGCCCAGCGCCGCGGCGGCCGAGCCGCCCACCGACACGGTGCCGGCGGTGCCGCCCGTCGCGGAGATCAGAACGAGCCGGTCGTTGACGACGCTTGCGGAGACCCCGACGCCGTCGGTGCCGTTGATGCGCTCGGCGAGGGCCTGGAGCGTGTCGCCGTTCTCCACGGCGACGGGCTTCGTGCTGCCGCCCACCCCGATCTCGAGGGTGGTCCCCCCGGTGAGGGTGGGCGCGGTGCCCGAGGCCAGCGTGTGCGATTGGGCGAGGCCGGTGACCGTGACGTTGTAGGTGCCCGGCGCGGCCGCCGGGCCCGCCGACGCCTTGACGACCTTCTCGTCGGCGCTGGTGGCGGCCTTCCCGCTGAGGGCACCCGGGTCGAAGAGCTTGGCCGCCCTGTCGCGGAGGGCCGTCGCGAGCCCGTTGAGCTCCTGGACGACCTTCTGCTCGGCCTGCACCTTCTTGCGGTCGTCCTCGAGGCGCTTGATCGGGAGGCGCTCGTAGTTCATGAGCGCCCGCACCATCGCCTCGGTGTCGATGCCCGAGCCGAGGCCGCTGAAGCGGATCCCCGCCCCGCCGATGTTGGAGCTCACGCCGGCCCTCCCGTCCTAGGAGACCACGTCGACCGCGAGACCGCCGTGCTCGAGCGCGCGGATCACGTCGAGCACGCCCCGCGGGGGCAGCTCACGGATCACCTCGCCCGTGTCACGCTGGTACATCGTGATCTTCACGCGGTTGGTCTCCTCGTCCACCTGGAACCTCGCCAGTACGTCGGCGGCCACCACATCGAACTTGAGGCGGCCCGACCGCTCGCCGGCGGCCTCCAGGAGGTCCGTCAGGAACGACCGCAGCGGCCGCTCCTCCATCGGCACCCCGGGGGCCTCGCCCGAGGACGGGGGTCGCACCGGTGGCCGCCGGACGGTGGTGGCGGCCTCCTCGGCGGCCCGGCGGGCGGCCTCCTGGCCAGGGGCGGGCGCGGCCTCCCGGGC
>DATMJR010000143.1:0-6933 GCA_035553775.1 Miltoncostaeaceae bacterium
GCCGGCGGCCGGCGCGGCCCACCCGGCCGCCGGCGCGCCGCCCGTGCCGCCCGGCTGAGCGGCGCGCGCGCCGCGGCACTCCCCGGGCGCAGGGCGACCGCCAGGGCACCACCGTCCGCGGCGTGAAGATCCACTCGCAGCACAACCGTCTGCGGCGGAAGGGACCGCCGCGGCACCACCGTCCGCGGCGGGGTACCCTCGGTCGGTGAGCGATCGACGGGAGCTGCGGGCGCAGCTGGGCGGGCTCCCGGACGCGCCGGGGGTCTACATCTACCGGGACTCCGACGACCGCGTCCTCTACGTCGGAAAGGCGAAGTCGCTCCGCCGGCGCGTGCTCAGCTACTTCCAGGCGCCCCTGCGCCCGGACGGCAGCGTCGACCCCTCCGCGCCCATGGTGGCGCGCACCGGGCAGCACCCGCGCACCGCCGACATGGTGTCGCGGGTCGCGGGCGTCGAGGCGATCGTGACGGCCGGCGAGGGCGAGGCGCTGATCCTCGAGGCGAACCTCGTCAAGCGCCACCGGCCGCCGTTCAACGTCAAGCTCCGCGACGACAAGAGCTACCCCTACATCGCGATCAGCCTCGACGAGGAGTATCCCCGGGTCTACTTCACCCGGGAGCGCCACCGCCGCGACCGGCTCTACTTCGGGCCCTTCAGCAGCGCGTCCAAGGTGCGCGAGACCCTGTCGCTGATCGGGCGGATCTTCCCCAGCCGCCCCTGCGAGGGTCCCGAGCCCGGCCGGCCCTCGGGCGTCCCGTGCCTCGACTACCACATCAGGCGGTGCCTGGCGCCGTGCGTGGGCTACGTGTCGCGCGACGAGTACCGCACCCTGATCGACCAGATCGTGGACTTCCTCTCGGGCCGCTACCGGGGGCTCGAGGCGCAGCTCGAGGAGCAGATGCGCGCGGCGGCCGCCGGGCAGCAGTACGAGCAGGCCGCGGTGGTGCGCAATCGGCTGGCGGCGGTGCGCCACCTGATGGAGCGCCAGGTCGCCTCCAGCGAGACGCTCGGCAGCGTGGACGTGCTCGGCGTCGCCGTCTCGGGTGACACCGCCAACGTGCAGGTGATGCAGGTGCGCGACGGCGTGCTGCAGGACCGCCGCTCGTTCTTCCTCGAGTCGGTGGGGGAGGACGACGTCGGCGCCGTGCTCGAGGGCTTCGCGATCGAGTACTACGGCATGGCGATGGCGATCCCGCCCCAGGTGGTGGTGCCCCGCGAGATCGGCGCCCTGCCCGACCTGGCCGCGCTGCTGTCGTCGCGGCGCGGTGCGCGGGTGGAGGTGCGCACCGGGCGCGGCGACCGGGGTCGCCTGGCGGAGCTGGCCCAGCGCAACGCCGCGTTCGCGCTCGATCAGGAGCTGCGCCGCAGCGAGCGCAACCGCGCCCGTCGCCGTGAGGCGCTGGCCGAGCTGCGCGAGGGCCTGGGGCTGCCGGCGCCGCCCCTGCGGATCGAGTGCTACGACATCTCGAACCTGGGCGAGACCCATTCGGTGGCGTCGATGGTGGTGTTCGAGCAGGGCGCCCCGGCCAAGGCGCACTACCGCAGCTTCACCATGCGCCACGAGGGTGGGCCCAACGACTTCGCGCGGATGCGCGAGGCGCTGACCCGCCGCTTCCGGCGCCTCGCCGACGGCGACGACGATCTGTCGTTCGGCAGCCGGCCCGGCCTGGTCGTCATCGACGGCGGCAAGGGCCAGCTGAGTGCGGCGCTGGAGGGCATGCGCGACGCCGGCGTCACCGACGTGCCCGTGGTCAGCCTGGCCAAGCAGCGGGAGGAGGTCTTCCTGCCCGGCCGCTCCGCGCCGCTGCTGCTGCCCGAGGGGTCCGCGGGCCTGCGCACGCTGCAGCAGGTGCGCGACGAGGCCCACCGCTTCGCGCTGCGCCACCACCGCGGGCGGCGCGACCGCGGCATGACCGCCTCCATCTTCGACGCGCTGCCCGGCGTGGGCCCCGCGCGACGCAAGGCGATCCTGCGCCACTTCGGCACGCCGGAGCGCTTCATGGACGCCGGCCGGGAGGAGCTGGCGGCCGTGCCCGGGCTGCCCCCCAAGGTCGCGCGCGAGATCTGGGACCATCTGCACCGGGCCCCGGAGCCGGAGGACGTGCCGCGGCTCGCGGCGGCGCCGGCGGGCGAGGAGGAGGCGCGGTGGAGCTGACCGTCATCACGGGGATGAGCGGGGCGGGCAAGAGCCAGGCCATCGGGGTCTTCGAGGACGCCGGCTGGTTCGTGGTCGACAACCTGCCGCCCCGGCTGCTGCCCGACCTCGCCGACCTGTTCGCGCGCGGTGGCAGCGTGGAGCGCGCCGCCGTCGTCTGCGACGTGCGCGGCGGCGACTACTTCGAGGCGCTCGAGGACGAGGTCGAGCGCGTCGCCGAGGCCATCGGCCAGCGTCCGCGGATCCTGTTCCTGGAGGCCTCCGACGCGGTGCTGCTCAACCGCTTCCGCGAGACGCGCCGGCGCCATCCGCTGGCGGCCGACACGGGGGCGCTGTCGGAGGGCATCTCCCGGGAGCGGGAGCGCCTCGCCGGGCTGCGGGCGCGGGCGGACGTGGTCATCGACACCACCGGCCTCAACATCTGGGACCTGCGCCGCAAGGTGGTGGAGTCGATGATCGACCCCCATCAGCGGCCGCGCATGCAGGTCCTGTTCGTCTCGTTCGGCTTCAAGCACGGCGCGCCCGCCGACGCCGACCTGCTGTTCGACGTCCGGTTCATCACCAACCCGCATTACATCCCGGAGTTCGCCCCGCTCACCGGCCTCGACCGCGAGGTGGCGGACTTCGTGGCCGGCGCCCCGGAGACCGCGGGCTTCCTGCCGCGCCTGGAGGCGCTGCTCGACTTCCTGCTGCCCGCCTACGCCGCGGAGGGCAAGAGCCACCTGGTGGTGGGCTTCGGGTGCACCGGCGGCCGCCACCGCAGCGTGGCGATGGTCGAGGCGATGGCGCGCCGGTACCGGGGCCGCCCCGAGTTCCAGGTGTCGGTCTCCCACCGCGACATCGGCCGCGCCACCCTGCGCCACCCGGAGGACGCCGGCGCGCCGGAGCGGGTCTCCCCGTGAGCGCGCCGCCCGTCGCGCGCATCACCGCCCTCGGCGGCGGGACGGGGCTGGCGTCGCTGCTGCGGGGCCTGAAGCGCGCCCCCGTCCATCTCACCGCGATCGTCACCGTCGCCGACGACGGCGGCTCGTCGGGGCGCCTGCGCCGGGAGCTGGGCGTGCTTCCCCCGGGCGACATCCGCAACTGCCTGGTGGCCCTCGCCGACGACGAGTCGCTGATGGGCCGCCTGTTCCAGCACCGCTTCGCCGACGGCGACCTGTCGGGCCATCCCTTCGGCAACCTGTTCCTCGCGGCCCTCGCCGAGGTCACCGGCAACTTCGACCTCGCCATCCAGGAGTGCTCGCGGGTGCTCAAGATCCGCGGCTCGGTGCTGCCGAGCACGCTACGGCACGTCCACCTGTGGGCCGAGCGCGAGAACGGCGAGAGGGTCCGGGGCGAGACCAACATCGCCGCCGGCGTCGGGCCCTGCCGGCGTGTGTGGCTCGACCCGCCCCCCGAGGCGCACGGGCCGGCCCTGGACGCGATCGCCCAGGCCGACCTGGTGGTGCTGGGCCCGGGGAGCCTGTTCACCAGCGTGCTCCCGCACCTGGCCGTGCCCGAGATCGCCGCGGCGCTGGCGCGGTCACGGGCTCCGCGCGCGACGTGGTCGGCGGCGTCGAACCCGTCGGTCTCCCCCGGCTGGGTCATCACGTTGCACACGTACGCGCGCGTGCTGGAGGCGGCCCCGGGCAGCGTCGACGTCGCCGTGCTCCACGACGGGCCCGTGGCGCCCGATGCCGTCGCCGCGTACGCCGCCCAGGGGCAGCACCTGGTGACGCTCGACCGCGGGCGCGTCGCCGCGCTGGGCGTGCGGGCGGTCACGGCCGACCTGGCGCAGGCGGGCAGCGCCGTGCGGCACGACCCGGACGCCCTGGCGTCGGTGCTGCTGCGGCTCGCCATGGAGGCGGTGGGGCGCCCGGACGCGGCGCTCGCGACGCAGGGCGGGAGCTAGCCGTACCGCGCCGGGGATCCGGCTGCGCCAGGATGCGGGCGTGCCCCACCGCACCGTGCTCATCGTCGATGACCACCCGGGCTTCCGGAGCGTCGCGCGCATGCTGCTCGAGAGCGACGGGTGGGACGTCGTGGGGGAGGCGGACGGCGTCGCCGCGGCGCTCGCGGCCGCCCGCGCGCTGCACCCCGACGTGCTGCTGGTGGACGTCAACCTCCCCGACGGGGACGGCTTCGCCGTCGCCGAGGCGCTGCGATCCGACCCGGCGGCCCCGCGCGTGGTGCTGACCTCCTCGCGCGACGACGCCGGCTACGCCGGCCTGGCGCGCGGCAGCGGCGCGCAGGGTTTCATCCCCAAGGCTCAGCTGTCATGCGGCGCGATCGACGCCCTCATCGCGTGAGCGGCCTCGGCCGTGCGCTGGTGGCGCTCGGCCTGGCGGGGTTCGCCTGGGGGCTGGCCTACCTGGCGATCAACATCGCCAGCGACCACCCCGACGACCCGGTCGAGATCGCCCTCCTGAAGCTGCTGGTGGGCTGGGCCTTCCTGTACGTCGGCCTGTTCGTGTGGGCGCGCCGCCCGGAGAACCGGATGGGGATGATCCTGACGGCCGTCGGGCTGGTGTGGTTCCTGCCGGGGCTGGTGGACGCCAACACGGCGCTGTTCGCCACCGCCGGCCTGCTGCTGTCGAACGTCGCGGTGCCGGTGAGCTTCAGCCTGGTCGCCTTCCCCACCGGCCGCATCGAGCGCCGCCTCGACCGGGCGGTGATCGCGGGGGCCTGGGTGTGGGCGACCCTCGGGACGCTGGTGCTGGCGCTGCTGTCGCCGGCCCGTCCGGACGAGCCCGAGAACCTGCTCGCGGTCACCCGCTCCCGTGAGGTGGCCGATGCCGCCGAGGCCGCCATGGGCATCGCGGGCGGGCTGCTGGCGGCCGGGCTGCTGGTGGCGCTCGCCCTGCGCTGGCGCGCGTCGAGCGACGTGCAGCGCCGCGAGCTGGCGCCGGTCGTCGCCACCGGGTCGCTGGCGGCCGGGGCGTTCGCGGTGCTTGTGGTCTACGGCGCGCTGGGCGTCGACGACGTGGCGCTGCGCGCGGTCGAGGTCGTCACGATGCTGTGCCTCGCGTCGCTGGCGGTGGCGTTCCTGGTGGGTCTGGTACGCGCCCGGGTCGTCGCCGGCGCGGCGGTGACGCGCCTGATGCAGCGGCTGGAGGAGCCGCTGGCCGCCACCGAGCTCCGCGACCTGCTGGCCGAGGCCCTGCGCGACCCCTCGCTGCAGGTGCTGTTCCCGCTGCCCGGGCGCGCCGACTACGTCGGCGCCGACGGGGAGCCCGTCCCCCTGCCCGCGGCCGGGGGCGGCCGGGCGGTGACCCCGGTCGACCGCGAGGGGCGGCGCATCGCCGTGATCGTGCACGACGCGGCGCTCGACCGGGCCGGCGACCTGGTGCGCTCCGCCGCGGCGGCCTCGGTGCTCGCGCTCGAGAACGCCCGCCTGGAGGCCGAGCTGCGCGCCCGGGTGGCCGAGGTGACGGCCTCGCGGGCCCGCATCATCGCCGCGGGCGACGAGGAGCGGCGCCGGCTGGAGCGCGACCTGCACGACGGCGCCCAGCAGCGGCTCGTGAGCCTGGCGCTGCGCCTGCGGATGGCCCGCGGCAGGGTGGACGACGCCTCCGCGGCGGCCCCCCTGCTGGACGGCGCGATGGCCGAGCTGGAGGCGGCCCTGGCGGAGCTTCGCGAGCTGGCGCGCGGGATCCATCCGGCCGTCCTGACCGACCGGGGGCTGGGGCCGGCGCTGGAGGGCCTCGCGGCGCGGGCGACCGTGCCCGTCGAGCTGGAGGTGCCCGACGCGGGGCGCCTGCCCCGCCCGGTCGAGGCGGCGGCCTACTTCGTCGTCTCCGAGGCGCTCGCCAATGTCGCCAAGTACAGCGGCGCAAGCCATGCCCGGGTGCGGGTGGAGCGGCGCAACGGCCACGCGCTCGTGGAGGTCCGCGACGACGGCGTGGGCGGTGCCGACCCGGCCCGCGGGTCGGGGCTGTCGGGGCTGTCGGACCGGGTGGCGGCCCTCCAGGGGCGCCTGGCGGTGGAGAGCCCGGTGGGCCGGGGCACGGTCGTGCGCGCGGAGATCCCGTGCGCGTCGTGATCGCCGAGGACTCCGTTCTGCTGCGCGAGGGGCTGGTGCGGCTGCTCGGCGAGGCCGGCCTGGAGGTGGTGGGCGAGGCGGGGGACGCCGACGAGCTGATGCGCATGGTGCGGCTGCGCACCCCGCGGGTGGCGATCGTGGACGTCCGCATGCCGCCGACCCACACCGACGAGGGCCTGCGCGCCGCCCGCGAGATCCGCGAGCGGGTGCCGGACTGCGGCGTGCTGGTGCTCTCCCAGTACCTGGACGAGGGCTACGCGCTGGAGCTGCTCGGGGAGGACGCGGCCGGCCTCGGCTACCTGCTCAAGGACCGCGTGATGGACGTCGGCACCCTGGTGGACGCGGTGCGCCGGGTGGGGGAGGGGGGCACCGCCCTGGACTCCGAGGTGGTGCGCAGCCTGGTGGGCCGCCGCCGGCGGGAGGACCCGCTCGCCGGGCTCACGGCCCGCGAACGTGAGGTGCTCCAGCTGATGGCCGAGGGCCGCTCCAACCGCGGCATCGCCGAGGCCCTGGTGGTCACCGAGCGCGCCGTCGAGAAGCACGTCACCAGCATCTTCGGCAAGCTGCGGCTGCCCGCCGCCCCGGAGGACCACCGCCGCGTGCGCGCGGTGCTGGCCTTCCTGCGCGCCGCCGGCTGACGACGCCGACACCGGGAGGCGGCCCGCACGGCGGCGCCCGGCCGTGACCCCGGCCGTCCGGGGTCGTCGCGGGGGGGCCGGGCGGGCGTCGGAGGGTGCGGTTTACCCCACCCGCGGAC
>DATMJR010000144.1:0-5072 GCA_035553775.1 Miltoncostaeaceae bacterium
CCCTCGCTACCCGCGGCGCGCGCGTGTCACGTGTGCGCGCCGCGGGTAGCGAGGGGGCCCGGACACGCGGAGGAGGAACCCATGCGGCGGACGCGGCGGATGGCGATCGTTCTCGCGATGACGGCGACCCTCGGGGTCGCCGCGGCGTGCGGCGACGACGACTCCGGCGACACGACCGCGCCCGCCGCGTCTCCACCGGGAGCGACCGCGCCCACCGCGACGGGCTCGGACACGGCGGGCCCCAGCACGGGCACGATCGGGGCCACCGAGACGGTCCGGACCGAGCCGCGGTCCCAGGACGACGCGGATGCCGGGGCGGCCCTCTTCCTCAGCGCCGGCTGCGGCGGCTGCCACGTGCTCGACGCGGCCGGCTCGCAGGGGCAGGCCGGGCCGAACCTCGACGACGCCGATCCCTCGCTGGAGGAGGCGATCGCCCAGATCCGCAACGGCGGGGGCGGGATGCCGGCCTACGAGGGGCAGCTGAGCGACCAGCAGATCCGCGACGTCGCCACGTACGTGGTGGAGTCGGCCGGCGGGGACTGAGCGCGCCGGCGCGGCACGGGAGGGTCTGCCGGGGCACCACCCTCCGCGGGCCCCGGGAGGGACCGCCGCGGCATCACCGTCCGCGGACGTGGGCAGGCCCGCCGCGGCACCACCGTCCGCGGGCGGCGGAGGGACCGCCGCGGCACCACCGTCCGCGGGCGTCGGAGGGACCGCCGCGGCACCACCGTCCGCGGCGGGGGCGATGAATCACCGCCCCCTCCGCCGTCGAAGTCGGTACGCGGCCGCGCCCGGCGGCCGCCGATCCGGGGAGGCCGCATGCCCGTCACCAGCACCGTCCCCGTCCCGGTCCCGGCGGTCGCGGCGACGGCCGGGCGTCCTAGGATGTTCCGCGTGGACCGCTCCGCCGCCCTCGCCCCGGCGCCCGGGGACCTCGAGCAGCACCGCCGCGAGCTGACGGCCTACTGCTACCGCATGCTCGGCTCGCCCTTCGAGGCCGAGGACGCCGTACAGGACACCATGCTGCGCGCCTGGCGCGCCCGCGACCGCTTCGAGGGCCGGGCGGCCCTGCGCTCGTGGCTCTACCGCATCGCCACCAACGTGTGCCTGGACATGCTCGGCAGCCGCGAGCGCCGCGCACGGCCGATGGACCTCGGTCCGGCCCGGCACCCGGACGGGCCCATCGGCGCGATCCTGCCCGAGGCCACCTGGATCGAGCCCGTGCCCGACGCGCTGGTCGTGCCCGATGGTGATCCCGCCGAGGTCGCGCAGTCGCGGGAGACGATCCGCCTCGCCTTCGTGGCCGCGCTGCAGCACCTGCCGCCCCGTCAGCGGGCGGCCCTGATCCTCTGTGAGGTGCTGCGCTGGCGCGCGGCGGAGGTCGCCGAGCTGCTCGAGACCACGGTCGCGTCGGTCAACAGCGCCCTGCAGCGCGCCCGCGCGACGCTGGAGTCCGCCGCCCCGGCGTCCCGCCTGACGCCGGACGCGCTGGACGCCCCCACCCGGGAGCTGCTCTCCCGCTACGTGGCGGCCTTCGAGGCGTACGACATGGACGAGCTGACGCGGCTCATCCACGAGGACGCGACCCAGTCGATGCCGCCCTACGAGCTGTGGCTGCGCGGGCGCGACCACATCCTGGGCTGGTGGACCGGCCGCGGCGCGGGCTGCCGTGGGTCGCGTGTGCTGCCCGCGCAGGCGGCCAACGGCCGTCCGGCCTTCGCGCAGTACAAGCCCCGCGAGGACGGCGACGGGTACGACCCCTGGGCGCTCCAGGTGCTCGAGATCCACGGGGGGCGGATCGTCGAGTTCACGTTCTTCCTGGGCACCGCCACGCTGTTCCCCCTGTTCGGGGTGCCCCCCCGGCTGCCGGCGTAGATCCCCTCGGCCGCGCGGGCCCCGTCGCGGCGGGATCCACGGGCGGTCGGCCGCCGCGCCCGGGGTGCGGGTGTGCGCCACCCCGTCCACGTACACGGTCGCGGGCTCCGCGTCGGGCAGCACCAGCGTCCGCTCCGGGACGCCCGGGTCCAGGAACCACCCCGGGCGGGCGACCAGCCCCCCTCCGTGCTCGGGGTACCGCCGGCCGCCGCGGACGGTCCGGCCTCCCACGCGCCGGCCGAGGCACCGCCCGTCCGCGGCGAGGGTGAGGCGGCGCGCGGTCCCCGCCGACTCCAGCACCAGGCGCTGCCGTCCCTCGGGCACCGTGACCTCGGCACGCAGGCCGGTGAGCGCCGGCCTCCGCCGGGCGGAGGCCGGCGCGGCCGTGAGGGGCCGGCCGAGATGGTCGGTCGCGGGCGACGGCACGCCGGCGGGGGGCGCGCCGGGCCCGCCGGCGGGCGGCGCCGACCCGCGGGGGAGCAGGGCCCCGCGGCGGCGCACGGACTCGGCGAGGCCCGTCGAGCGGACGTAGGCGGTGAAGGACCTGCCGGGTGCGGCGGTCGATCGCGGCCCTCGGCGCCCCGCGGGGGACCACGTCGGCGACCGGGTACGCCCCGGGGGAGCGGAGCGCGCGCACCGTTTCGTCGGTCGGGGCGGTCCCGCCCGGCGGCACCGCGCGGACCGACGCGCCGGCCCGGCGGGCCGGCGCCCGACTCGTCACGCCGGCGACGGCGCGGTCGCCGCGGGCCGCCTCGGCGATGCCGCCGTCGGGCCGCAACCGGGCCGTACGGGCCCCCGCGATGCCGCCGCCGCGGTCGAGGGCGGTGCCGGATCGCCGGACGGCCGTCCCGCTCGGGCTGCGCTGGTGGCGGAGCGCGATCGCCCCCGGCGTCCCCGGGATCACCTGGGCCCGGCGCCGCACCCGCCCCGCGGCGATCGCCCGTGCCTGCGCCCGCCCCAGGCCGGCACAGGCCGGGTGACCGGTCGTCACCGCCGGCACGTCGGCGTCGCGGTGGAGGTCGGCCACCTGCACGACGCGGCGGCGTTCCCCGGCGGTGAGCCGGCGGTCGACGAACGCACCGTCCACGCGGGCCGACCCCTGTCGCACCCGGCGGTCGATCTCCCGCAGGATCTCCGTGTTGGACCCCCGGCTGACCGAGGCGGGGACCCACGGGCCGCGGTACGTCACCCCGCCGACCCGGTGCGCCACCGTGCGGCGCGCCTCCGGCATGGCGAAGGGGATCCCCGCCGTCTCGTCCCACACGCGAAGCGGTGCGTGGGAGACCACCTGGAAGAGGTGGGGGACGGTGCGGGCGGTGCCGGACGAGGGCGCGGCGACGCCGGCCAGGGCGACGGCGGCGAGGGCGGCGCCGAGCGGGCGGGGGCGCATGGCCGGCGACCCTATCCGCACACACGGGCCGCGGTCACCCCCCGTGCGAACGGTCCGGCGCGCCCTCGTCCAGGACCTCGGCCAGGCCCATCAGGGCGACCAGGGCGCGCAGGTCGGCGGAGGCGTGGCGCAGCCGCACCCGGCAGCCGGCGCGGACCGCGGCGAGCCGGAGCCGCGCCAGCGCGTCCACGGCGACCGCATCCGCGGGCACCCCGGCGACATCGCAGCTCACGTCGGCGCCCGGGGACGCCGCTAGCAGGGCGCACACCCGGTCGCACAGCCCCGGCAGGTCGGCGGGCGCGATCGGGCCGCGGACGGCGAAGGCGATCTCACGGCGCTCCATCGCCAGGGCTGACCGGCGCCCGGGTGCGAAGTCATCGCCCCCCGGTCAGCCGGGCGAGATCCCGTCCACGAAGTACCAGGCGAAGATGGCCGCGGTCACCAGCATCAGCGGGTGCACGCTGCGCCAGCGTCCCCGCAGCAGCGCGATGAGGGTGAAGCTGAGGATCCCCGCGCCGACCCCGTTGGTGATGGAGAACGTGAAGGGCATCACGGTGATCGTGAGCAGCGCGGGGATGCCGATGCCGGGGTCGGACCAGTCGATGCCCGTCGTGGTCTGCAGCAGGAAGTAGCCGACGATCACGAGCACCGGGGCGGTCGCCTCGGGCGGGATCACCCCCGCCAGCGGCGAGAAGAACAGCGCGAGCAGGAAGAGCACCCCGACGACCACCGAGGTCAGCCCCGTGCGGCCGCCCTCCGACACGCCCGCGGTGCTCTCGATGTACGTGGTGTTGGACGAGGCCGAGGCGGCCCCGCCGGCGGCGGCGCCGAGCGAGTCGATGAACAGCACCCGGCCCACGCCGGGCAGCCGCCCCTGGTCGTCGAGCAGGCGCGCCTCGCCGCCCACGGCCACCACCGTGCCCATGGTGTCGAAGAAGTCCGAGAGCATCACCGACAGGACCGCCGCGATCGCGGTGGCCGCGCCCAGCGTCGCGATGAAGTCGAACGAGAAGTCCCCCACCAGGTCGAAGGTGGGGAGCGCGACGACCTGGTCCGGCATCTGCGCGACCCCGGGGCCCGCCGCCGACCAGAGGTCGCCGTCGCCGAACAGCGCGTTGACCGCGATCGCGAGCGCCGTCGTGGCCACGATGCCGAGCAGCAGGGCGCCGCGCACCCGCGCGGTGACCAGCGCCGCGGTGATCACGAGTCCGGCCGCGAACACGCCCATCCGCCAGCTCGCCAGATCCGGGGCGATCGCCACCACGGTCCCGCCGCCCTCCGGGCTGACCACGACGCCGGCGTTGACGAGGCCGATGAACGCGAGGAACAGCCCGATGCCGATGCCGATCGCGAGCTTCAGCCCGAGCGGGATCGCCTCCAGGATGGCGCGCCGCAGGCCGGTGAGCACCAGCAGGGCGATCAGCAATCCCTCCGCCACGATGACGCCCATCGCCTCGGGCCAGGTGAGCCCGAGCGTGCCCACCAGCGTGAAGGCGACGAAGGCGTTGAGCCCGAGTCCGGCCGCCATCGCGAACGGGTAGTTGGCGACGACACCCATCGCGATCGTGAGCAGGCCCGCGACCAGCGCGGTCACCGTGAGCACCTCGTCGAAGGGCAGCGTCCGGCCGTCGGCGTCCTCGACCGCCCCCAGGATCGCGGGGTTCACGAACAGGATGTACGCCATCGTCAGGAACGTGACGACGCCGGCGACGACCTCCGTCCGCACGGTCGATCCCCGCTCGGCGATGCGGAACCACCGCTCCAGGGGACCCGCGGGCGCGGAGGGCGGGACGGGGTCGCTCGGGGC
>DATMJR010000145.1:0-5357 GCA_035553775.1 Miltoncostaeaceae bacterium
CCCCGGCGCCGCCCAGACCGCGTCCGACCCGCTCACGGGCCTGCCGCGCGCCGAGGCCCTGGAGCACCTGCTGCCGGCGCTCGCCGCGGACGGGGGCGCCCGGCGGTGGGTGGGCCTCCTGCGGCTGCGGGTGCCGCACGCACCGGGGGCCGTCACCGACGTCCAGTGGGCGGCCGCGGCGTGGCGCGACGCGCTGCGCGGCGGCGACGTCCTCGCCCGGGTTGGACCCGACCTGTTCGCCGCCGCGCTGGCCGCGTCGTCGCTGCCCGTGGCCCTCCAGGTGCTCGAGCGCGTCCGGGCGGCGACACCCGAGGCGTGCGCGGCCACGGCGGGTCTGACGCCGTGGGAGCCCGGCGAGAACGCCGCCGCCCTCTCCGGACGCGCCCGCGCGGCGCTGGCGGCCGCGGAGCGCGCCGGCGGGGACCGCGTGGCGGTGCTGCTGCCGCGGACGGGGAGCGCCGCCGCGTAGGCGCGCGACGCCGCACGACGGGGCCGCCCGGCGGCCGTTAGTCTGGGCGGCTATGACCACGACCCGCGCCGACGCCCGCACCGTCCTCGACGCCGCCCTCGCCGAGCGCGTCGTCATCCTCGACGGCGCGATGGGCACGCAGATCCAGGGCTACGGGCTGGCGGAGGAGGACTTCCGCGGCAGCCGCTTCGCGGACCACCCCTCGCCGCTCAGGGGCAACAACGACATCCTCGCCCTCACCCGGCCGGACGTCGTCGCGGAGATCCACGACCGCTTCTTCGCCGCCGGTGCCGATCTGGTGGAGACGAACACCTTCGGCGCCAACGCGGTCTCGCAGGAGGACTACGGCCTCCAGGAGCACGTGCGCGACATCAACCGGGAGTCGGCGCGCGTCGCCCGGGAGGTGGCCGACCGCTGGACGCAGCGGACGCCGGACCGGCCGCGCTTCGTGGCCGGCGCCATCGGCCCCACGACCCGCAGCCTGTCGATCTCACCGCGCGTCGACGACCCGGGCTTCCGGGCGCTCACGTTCGACGCGCTGCAGGCGGCCTACGCCGAGCAGGTGCGCGGGCTGGTCGAGGGCGGCTGCGACCTGCTGCTGGTGGAGACGGCGTTCGACACCCTCAATGCGAAAGCGGCCCTCGTGGCGATCGAGGAGGTCGCCGAGGAGACCGGCGTCCGGCTGCCCCTGATGGTGTCATCGACGATCACCGACGCCTCGGGGCGCACCCTGTCGGGGCAGACGATCGAGGCGTTCTGGATCTCGATCGCGCACGCCCGGCCCTGGTCCGTGGGCGTCAACTGCGCCCTCGGCGCGGACGCGATGCGCCCCCACATCGAGGCGCTCAGCCGCGCCGCCGACTGCTGGGTGAGCTGCTACCCCAACGCCGGCCTGCCCAACGCCTTCGGCGAGTACGACGAGCTGCCCGAGGACACGGCGCGGGTGCTGCGCGAGATGGCGGCGGAGGGCGTCGTCAACATCCTGGGCGGCTGCTGCGGCACCACGCCCGACCACATCGCGGCCATCGGCCGCGCGGTGGAGGGGATCCGCCCCCGCGCGCGCGCGCCCCGGCCCGGCCCGGCCGTGACGCGCCTGTCCGGCCTGGAGCCGCTGGAGCTGCGTCCCGAGGCGAACTTCACGATGATCGGCGAGCGCACCAACGTCACCGGCTCCCGGCGGTTCGCCGACCTCATCCGCGCCGGCGACTACGCGACCGCCCTCGAGGTGGCCGCCGAGCAGGTCCGCAACGGCGCGAACCTGATCGACGTGAACATGGACGAGGGCATGCTCGACTCCGAGGCGGCCATGACCACGTTCCTGAACATGGTCGCCACGGAGCCCGACATCGCGCGGGTGCCCGTGATGGTGGACTCGTCGCGTTGGTCGGTGATCGAGGCCGGGCTCAAGTGCTGTCAGGGCAAGTGCGTGGTCAACTCGATCAGCCTCAAGGAGGGCGAGGAGGACTTCCTGCGCCTCGCCCGCCGGGCGCGGCGGTACGGGGCCGCCCTGGTCGTGATGGCCTTCGACGAGCGGGGTCAGGCCGACACGGCCGCGCGCAAGGTCGAGATCTGCCGGCGCGCCTACGACCTGCTCACCGGCGAGGTGGGGGTCCCGCCCGAGGACATCATCTTCGACCCCAACATCTTCGCGGTCGCGACCGGCATGGAGGAGCACGCCGGCTACGCGATGGACTTCATCGAGGCGGTGCGCGAGATCAAGCGCACCTGCCCCGGCGCCCGCATCTCCGGCGGCGTCTCCAACCTGTCGTTCTCGTTCCGGGGCAACGACGCCGTGCGGGAGGCCATGCACACGGCCTTCCTGTTCCACGCGGTCGCGGCGGGCATGGACATGGGCATCGTCAACGCCGGCCAGCTCGGCGTCTACGAGCAGATCCCCGCCGAGTTGCGCGAGCGCGTGGAGGACGTGCTGTTCGACCGGCGCCCGGACGCCACCGAGCGCCTGCTGGAGATCGCCGAGACGGTCAAGGGGACCGGCCTGCGCCAGGAGGCCGACGCGGCCTGGCGCTCGGGGACCGTGCAGGAGCGCCTCGCCCACGCCCTCGTGAACGGGCTGGTGGAGCACATCGAGGCCGATGTGGAGGAGGCCCGGCAGCTGCTCGACGCGCCGCTGGACGTCATCGAGGGCCCGCTGATGGACGGCATGAGCCGGGTGGGCGACCTGTTCGGCGCCGGCAAGATGTTCCTTCCGCAGGTGGTCAAGAGCGCGCGCGTGATGAAGCGGGCGGTCGCCTACCTGGAGCCGTTCATGGAGGAGGAGCGCCGGGCCGGGGGCGGGTCGGCGCACGGGCGGATCGTGCTGGCCACCGTCAAGGGCGACGTGCACGACATCGGCAAGAACATCGTCGGCGTCGTCCTCGGCTGCAACAACTACGAGGTCATCGACCTCGGGGTGATGGTGCCGACCCCGGTCATCCTCGACGCCGCGGTGGAGCACGGGGCCGACATGGTCGGCCTGTCGGGCCTCATCACGCCCTCCCTGGACGAGATGGTGGGGGTGGCGGCCGAGATGGAGCGCCGGGGCATGGACCTGCCCCTGCTGATCGGCGGGGCCACGACGTCGAAGCAGCACACCGCCGTGCGGATCGCGCCGCGGTACTCGGGCGTGGTCACGCACGTGCTGGACGCGTCGCGCGCCGTCGGCGTGGTCTCGTCGCTGCTCGACGCCGGGCGGCGGACCCACTTCGCGGGCGAGGTGCGCGCCGAGCAGGAGCGGCAGCGCGAGATCCACGCCGGGCGCGCCGAGCGATCGATGCTGGACCTCGCGGCGGCGCGGGAGAGGCGGCCGGCCGTGGACTGGTCGGAGCCGCCCCCCGTGCCGTCGTTCGTGGGACGGCGGGAGCTCGAGGTGGGGATCGACGAGCTCATCCCCTTCATGGACTGGACGTTCTTCTTCCACGCCTGGGAGCTGCGCGGGCGGTTCCCGGCCGTGCTCGACCATCCCGGGTACGGGCAGGCCGCGCGGGAGCTGTACGCCACCGCCACCGAGATGCTGGCCACCCTCGCGTCGGAGGGACGCCTGACCGCCCGCGGCGTCTACGGGCTGTGGCCGGCCGGATCCGAGGGCGACGACATCGTGCTGTTCGACCCCGACGGCGGCGGGGAGCTGGTGCGCTTCCCCATGCTGCGCCAGCAGCGCGAGAAGCCGGACGCGAAGCCGCAGTTCTGCCTGGCCGACTGGGTGGCGCCCCTCGACGGGAACCCGGGCGACCACGTCGGCGCGTTCGCCGTGACGGCCGGCATCGGCGCGGAGGCGATCGCGGCGGAGTTCGAGCGCGCCCACGACGACTACTCGGCGATCATGGTCAAGGCGCTGGCCGACCGCCTCGCCGAGGCGTTCGCCGAGATGCTGCACGCGCGGGTGCGCCGCGAGTGGGGCTACGGCGCCGGCGAGCGGCTCACCAACGAGCAGCTGATCGCGGAGCAGTACCGCGGCATCCGGCCGGCCTTCGGCTACCCCGCCTGCCCGGACCACCTGCCCAAGCGCCGCCTGTTCACCCTTCTCGGCGCCGAGGACATCGGGATGTCGCTCACGGAGAGCCTGGCGATGCTGCCGGCCGCGTCCGTGAGCGGCCTCTACCTGGCCCATCCGGAGGCCCGGTACTTCGCGGTGGGGCCGCTGGGCGCCGACCAGGTGGCCGACTACGCCGGGCGGATGGGCCTGCCGGTGGAGGAGGTCGAGCGGTGGCTGTCGCCCAACCTGGCCTACGAGCCGGAGCGGGTGGCGTGAGCACGGCCGATCCGGGGCTCACGCCCGACCCCGTCACCGCGCCGGCCCCGGGGCCCGGGAGCCCCGACGGCGCGTCGCTCCTGCTCCACGTGCGCTGGACCGCGTTCCCGTCGATCCACCGCATCGAGGACGTGGCGCACCTGCAGCGCACGGTGATCGCGGTGATGGAGCGCATCGCCACCTCCCCGCGCACCCGCGCGCACGGCATGTTCGCCGACGGGCGCGGGGGCTTCGCCCTCGTCGAGATCGCGCGGCCCACGGAGCTGCTCGAGCTGTTCGCGGGGCTCGCCGACGTGGCGACGCTCGAGGTCCATCCGGTGGCCGAGACGGCGGACGCGCTGCGTCACCTGCGCGGCCTGCTGGTGACGGAGGACCTCATCGGCTGACGGGCGGGCGGCGAGAGCCCCCTCGCGGAACGACCCTTCGCGGGTGACAGCAGACCCCTCGCGGCACCCCCGTCCGCGGGTGACAGCAAACCCCTCGCGGCACCCCCGTCCGCGGGTGACAGCAGACCCCTCGCGGCACCCCCGTCCGCGGGGGGCGAGAGGCCCCTCGCGGCACCACCGTCCGCAGGGGGTCAGTCGGCGAACTGCTCCTTGGCGAAGACCAGGCGCGCCCGGTAGGCGCTCTCGGCGAGGGCCCGCAGCTTGGCCTCGGCCACGTCCTCGGGCAGCCCGTCGAGGCCCGGCGTCGCGACGACCCACAGGCGGGACGCCACCCCGCCGCGAACGGCCTCCACGATGCGGCGCCCGGCGACGTCCGGGTCCTCCACCTCGGGGGACCCGCCGTCCACCACCGCCACGGCGTCCTCGTCCGGGCCCAGCCGGTAGACGCCCGGCGGCACCGCGCCCGCGGTCTCGATGATGCGCGCGCCCGCCGCGGCGAGCCGCGCGACGTCCCCGGCGGTCGCCTTCACCGGCCGGAACGGCACCTCGTCGCGGGCGGCGGCCCAGGTCTCGGCGGTGTCGGCGGCGGCGCCGCTGGCGACGACGTCGACCCCGGCCGCGAGCAGGCGCCCGGCCCACCGGGGGGCGCCGGGGAGCGCCCCCAGCGCCACCGTGGCCAGCACGGGCAGCTGGACGCCCAGGGACTCGAGCTCGTCGCGGCGCACGAGGGGATCATGCCCGCCCGGCGTACGAT